>NZ_MVPX01000622.1:0-660 GCF_002043085.1 Gordonia sp. i37
CCCGCCAGCCTCACACTGGCCATCAAGATGTCCGGGAAACGGGGTCAACCCCACGACGCTGACGCGGGTTCTAAGCGCCTTTTTCAACGAGCAGGTGTCACGGGAGCAGATCAGCAAGAATCCGGTTCTGGGGGCCCGTGCGGGTTCGATGGTGGCAGAAAAGACGGCTGAGGTTGTGGACCCCTCCAAGCTGTTGACTGTCGACCAGGTGAGGGCAATTATCGACAAGGCTGACCAGCCAGTGGATGTGATCGTGGAGTTGATGGCAACTTCAGGGATGCGTCATGGCGAGATGTCGGGCCTGAAGGTTTCGTCGGTCGACTTGGATGGTGCGACTGTGCACGTCGTGAATCAGGCGAGCGGGGTCTACGGCGATTGGGCTTGGAAACCGCTGAAGTCAGCGAAGTCCAGGCGGTCGATCCCACTGCCTAAGTCAACAGTTGCAGCCCTCCGATCCCACCTAACCGCACACCCGGACTATGAACCCGAGTCGCCGCTGTTTCGCACGGAGCGCGGCTATCAGTGGACGACAGCGAACTTCGGTGCAAAGTTCGGGAGCGCCGCGAAGAAGGCGGCGGTGACCGGGCACAGCCCTAAGCCTCGATCCACCGATCGGCTTTTTGATGTCTCGTGAAATGTGTTGTGTATGTTCGGGGTGGC
>NZ_MVPX01000623.1:0-291 GCF_002043085.1 Gordonia sp. i37
TCGACCACAACGACTCTGCGCCGGCGTTATCCCAGCAGATGCCGGTCTCGCCCATCGAGCGCAGCAACCCGTGGCGTGTGCAGGCCTGTGCCATGTCATGGCTGGTGAATTGACTGCCCCTGTCCGAGTGCAAGATGGTGCCCGTCACCGACCCGCCGCGCGTGGCCACCGCAGCGTCCACGGCGGCCTCGACGAGCTCAGTACGCATGTGATCGGCCAGCGACCAGCCCAGCACGCGCCGCGAGTGCTCATCGCGGATCGCACACAGGTACGCATCCCCCTCACCGCAGG
>NZ_MVPX01000624.1:0-373 GCF_002043085.1 Gordonia sp. i37
TTATGAACTCATCGCCGCGGAGTGCGCCGGCCATGACATCACTGCACTTGTTGAACTGCTGGGGGTTTCACGCTCGGGATACTATGCGTGGGCGGGTCGTCAGCAGCGTGGCGAACTCACCGCACGACAGCAGCGTCGCCGTGATCTCGAAGTCAAGATTGTGGCTCACTGGAAGAGATCGCAACGCACCTACGGCTCCCCGCGGATCACCGCCGACTTGCACGACGAGGGCGTGTCGGTCTCGGAGAATACCGTCGCCAAGATCATGGCCGAGATGGGTATCGAGGGCATCAGCCCCCGCACCTTCAAGGTCAAGACGACCGTGGTCGATCCGACGGCGTCGTTCCCACCCGACCGGGTGGGGCGGGTCTTT
>NZ_MVPX01000625.1:0-10117 GCF_002043085.1 Gordonia sp. i37
CGGGGGGAAGGCCGAGGTCGGTGTGGATGCCGTGGTGGGCCCGGCATGGCGGCTGACCGCCGTGTACGTCGACGACACCGGCGAAACCGCGGTGTCGTGGGTGAATTCACACGTCATCGCCGACGGCGGTGCGGTGATCACCGGCGTCGAGGAGGCCGTGGCCGGTGAGACCTTCGACGTGACCGACGCCCGGGCCGGCGTCGGTGACACGGTTCGGGAGGGCGCCCGGACCCTGCTGTGTGCCGCCGACGCCGCCCGAAGGCTTTTGATGTCGCGGCCCGCGACCCTCACCCGTCCGCCGGCACCGCCGGTCGAGCCGGTGCCCGCGATCGGACAGCCGGGTGTTCCGTCGCCGAGCCCTTCGGTGGTGGTCACCGTCGACGAGTCCGAGTTCGACTCTGCTGCAACCGCTGTCGGCGGGAGCGCCAACACGCTGTTCACCGCGCTGGTGATCGGCGTCCTCGAAGCCACCGGCCGGGTTGCCGACGGCGACGAGATCCCGATCGGGCTACCGGTCTCGACGCGAACGCCCGGTGATCGTCGGGCGAACGCCACCACCGGCGCCACCGCACTCTATCGGTTGAGCGCCGCACGACGCCGCGATCTGCGCCCGCTACGTGCGGCGAGCAAGGCCGCGTTCGCCGCGGTCTCCGACGAGCCGGGGGCGCTCGAACTCCTCGGGCGGATCGCGCAACCGCTCGGCGACACCATAGTTCGGCGTCTGGCCACCGATGCCCGGGCGCCGCTGTGCCTCGCGTCGAACCTCGGAACACTGGGCGGCGCCTTCGCCGGCCTCGGCTTCGGCCGACCCGGACCCGTCGCCATGCGGTCGATGACGCTGGGCGCCACCACGGAAGCGTTGCGCCGCATGGACGGTGGTATCAGTGGTTGGTCGTCGCGCAGTGCCGGTGTGGTCACCCTGTGTCTGACCGCTCTCGATCCCGTACGGGTACCCGACGAGCCGACACTGAGCGGTCTCGTCGCCGAGGAACTCGAGCGGTGGCGGTTGCCTGCCACCCTCTGGGGTGCCTGACCGCCCGCAGACCGCGGTTATCCGGCAACTCCCTGCAGCAGGCGCGCGTCGACGATGTCGGCGGCGGTGCGCACCGCACGATCCGAACTGATCATCGTCGCCGCGAATGTGGCTGCGGCGGTGCGGACGGACTCGCTGCGCGCAACCGTCAGGTCGTCGAACATCGTCTCGATGGTGAGCCGGGTGAAGCGCCGCCCGGTGCCCAGCCCGAGGTCGGCGATCCGGCCGGCCCAGAACGGCTGTTCGGCGGTGAACGAGTACACGATCGCCGGGATGCCGGCACGCAGACCGGCTGCGGTGGTTCCGGCGCCCCCGTGATGCACCACTGCAGAACACCGCGGCAGCAGCCATGAATGATTCACCGCGGCCACGTCGTAGCTATCGGACGATTCGTCGGCGTCGGATGACACTCCGGAATCCGAGGAAACACCCTGCGCCCCCGACCGACCACCGAAGGCGAATACGCATCTCATGCCGTGGCGCCGGGCGGCCGTGGCGATCATCGCGCGCGTCGCCGCCGGATTGGCGATCGGCATCGACCCGAAGCCCACGAACAACGGCGGCTCCCCGGCGTCGAGCCACCGCACCAGATCGGCATCGGCTCCGGAGGTTTCGTCGAGCGTCGCACGCGCATGGGAGGGCAGATCGAGGAACCCGACCACCGGTTTGATCGACGGTCCCGCCCGCCATTGCTCGGCGAGGCCGGGCACGATGCCCGGATCGTAGGCCTGGATCTGGGGGATCTGCGCGAGATTCAGGCGCTGCGCACACGACGTGCGAACGGGGCGTAGTCCTGCTCGTTGTCGAAAGCGGTTCTCGCCGTGCCTCATCACCGACCACACCGCGCCATCGTGAATTCGCCACGCCCGGCGCGTCCACTGCGAAGTCCACCCGTCGGTGACCCCGGGAACCGGCCCGATCAGGGCGTTCTCCGACATCGGTGCATACCGCAGCACCGTCAGCGGCACACCGAGTCGCTCGGCCACGGCCAGCCCTCGGGCCTGACACAGCGGTGCGGCGATGAGGGCGTCGACGCCGGTGATCGTGGGATCGTCGCCCAGAAATGTCGTCATCATCGCGTCGTCGAACGCCGCGATGCCCGCGCGTGCGGTGTCGATCGCGAACTTCGCCTTACGCAACGGATGTGCCGATCGTTGGGCGTCGAGTGCCTCGTCCGAGGTCCATTGCCGATCGGTGTCGGCGCCGATCGGCACCACCTCCCCGACCCCGGCCGCGGTGGCCAACGGCACCAGATTGGGCGGAACCGCCACGGTGACACGGTGTCCGCGGCGTGCCGATTCCAGAGCGAGACACAGGCCCGGCTGGACGTCGCCTCGGCTGCCGTAGAGCAGAAAGACCAGGTGTGCGGCGTCGGGCGCGCCGGTACGCATCGTTGTGTGGATCACCGCTGATGTCACCAGAACCTGTGCGGGAGACCCCAGGCGGACAACTCGTCGCCGACCACTGCCGCGAGTTGTGCACTGTCGCCGTGGTATTCGGGCACGAAACCGGCGACCGTCATGGTGATGCGGTCGCCGTACTCGACGATCCACGTCGACAGACCCGGGCCCGGTACCACCAGATCACGGCCCGCGCGGTCGCGCACGAGCATCCGCAGCAGGAACGACGATGCCGGCACACCGCCGATCGCGCGGACCTTCTCGTCGAGCACCCCGAGGTTGGACACACTGACGTCAGGTGCCGGAACACTGCGCAGCGCGGCACCCAGAACACGGCGTGGCATCACCCGGACCAGCGCCTGCAGGTCGTCGGGAACGTCGGTACCCGACGTCGCATAGGCGGCGAACGCTTCTCGACTCAGTGCCCGAAGGTATCCCAGGTCGCCGGGCCAACGGTGCCGAGGGTCGATCCGGAGCCACACCCCGCCCGAGGCATTCGCGCGCTGGTCCTCGGGCCCGCCACGCTTGCTCACCGCGACGCTCACGCGGAGCTGTTCTCCGACAGGGACTCCCGACCTGTGCACCACGCCGCAGGTGACCGCGGTGTACAAGGTGTTGCCGGTCCCGCCGTGAGCCTTCGCGCACCTATGCCATCGGTCACGATCGATGTCGACGGTGACCAGGCTCGCGCGGTAGGGATCGTAAGTCGGTGCAGCCGAGATGTTTCCGGCCGTCGGCGCGGGGGCCGACGACCGACGTTTCTGCCGCGCCGAACGCACCGCCGCGCGGGCCGAGCGTCCCGCTGCCCGAACCTGGCGCGCGCTGTCGCGTAGATCGGCACGAAATGCCCGAGCCCCCAGGGCGCTGTGCGTGTCCGGCAAGTCGACGGCCGCACCGTCGGCGGCCGAGATGATCGCGCGCATGATCGCCTCGCCGTCGGCGACGAGGTGCGAGGCGAGGAGCACCACGACGCGGCGATCCCGTGTCGTGGTGGTGGTGTGCAGGCGCCACGCCGGTCCGCGAGACGGCCGGAGATCGGCGGCCCGCAGGACCTCGTCGGCCCATGCCCCGATGGCCGCATCATCGATACGGGCGCCGGAAATCACCTGTGGCGCAGACGGTGACCGCAACCACCGACGTTGCGCTCCCGGCACCCGGCGAGGCCCCACACTGCGATGGAGCAGTCCATGACTCAGCTGCTCGGCGAACCGTTCGACGGCACCGATTCCGGGGTCATCGTCGAGGACCCAGCAGTATTGGATGGATGTGCCATAGCCGAGTTTCTCCTCGGCGAGCAGGAACGCCTCGTCCGGCCCGCTCACCCGCGGAACCGGTGTCACCGCAGGACCCGACATGGTGGGCGCCGTCGCAATGGGAGTTGTCGCGGCCGGCGCCGTCATGGCAGGCCGCGCTCGGTCGTCGTGCGCAGGAGGTTGCGTGCCGAGAACGTGCCGGCGTCGGCGTCATAGGCACGGATCAGAACCAGACGCGCGGCATGGACGACGATGACCGGCGGCAGATAGCCGAACGCCGCACCGGCAGCCAGCCCGTAGCGGCGATGCAGGAGCAGCGTCCGCGGCAGGAAACTCATGTACTCGGCGAAGGCCGACACACCGGTTTCCATCCGCCGCGGTGACACGCCCACCGTCAGCGATGCCAGAAATGCGTTGCGCCCATTGATGTCCTGCACACACAGACCCATGTCGACGTCTTCGAAGATGTCGCGGCGCATGCTCACGCGGGTACGGATCACCTGCCACACCTCGCGCCGGACCACCATGTTCGATCCGTAGAGGACGGGTATCTCCCGGGGTTCGGATGATTCCGGCACGGTCGTCCGGTCGCGACGCAGGCGCCGTACCGCGGGCCCGAGCAGCCGGGCGATCCGGCTCATCGAACCCTCGAACGGCAACCCGTAGGCGGCGCCCCGGCCGCACAGCGCCGACCAGTGGCCCTGCGAATCCGCTTCGAAGAACTCCACGATGGTCTGAGCCCACCCCGACGGAATCCGGGTGTCGGCGTCGATGCGGGCGATGACGTCACCGGTCGCGCTGTCCATGCCGGCATTTCGTGCGTGCACAAGACCTTGTGTGGATTCCTCGACAATCCGGATCCGACGGCTCCGCAGCATTCGCTCCTCGACGATCCCACGCGTGGCGTCCGTCGAATTATTGTCGACCACAACGATTTCGGCGATGTCGTCGATCTGCTCGATGAGCAGGTCCAGACACGTCCCGATGGTGTCCGCCTCGTTGAACACCGGGATCACCACCGACAAGAGAATCCGCCCGTCACCGCGCGGCGTCGGCAGGGCATGGTCGGCGTGCGCGCCGTCGTGAACCGCGCGGGTGGTCGTCTCTGAGATCACCGTAATCCCTTGTGTTGTAGCCGATCGGCGTCATGGCCGGCCGGCGAGGCAGAACCACCGGCATCGGTGCCGGATCGCATGAACGTCGGGAGAACACACCGGAAAGCGTTGATCGGCGAGCACAAGCATCGCCACCGTCGTCGAACATGACCCCCGTGATGTCCTTCCCAGCGGAGCTTAGGTCAGGTTCGGAAGCGTGGCAATACAGAAGCCTGGCGATACAGAGGGTTCTGGGTCACATCGGCGAATTCGCATGAGAACGACCACGGTTGACCGTCGCGTCAACATCGGGGAGCAACGACACACCGGATTCCGTACGTCGTGAGGAATCACGAGAAAGCCGGCTATTTTGCATCACTAACCACGGATTCGGCAAGCCCGGCGAAACGTCACCTATGTCTCACTCTCCCCACTGGTCACCCCGCGGCGGCGGCCCTACTGTCATACCTGTGTCACCGTCAGCGGTTGGGGATGGCGGTCGGCACATGCCAACGACGGCCCGATGACGGGTGCTGTCGACGCGTGTTCACCGCTGCAGAAGATGTGAAGCCTTTCTCCCCAACGGCGTTGACGCACGGAACGGGGACCGCGCGCACGCCGTTTCCGTCCGTCCGTCTAGTCACCCCGGGGGATGTCATGGAGTACACAGAGCTCGCCGACTATCCGGTCCCTGCGGGCCGGATCACCGAGTGGATCCCGACGGTCGAACCCGACCGCTGGCAATCCGACGATCGACCGCTGTCGCCCAATCACACTGCGCATCTCTATAATTCGGAGTCGGCGCCGGACTCCGGCGACCTCGGTCTGGGATCGTGGATCGGCACCGCATTCCGGTTACCCGGCGACTTCGACCACTCGGTGTTCGCCGCGGTGCTGCGCGCATGGATCGTTCGGCACGACGCGTTCCGAACCACCGTCACCCGGCGCGGCGACACCCACGCCCGGGTGGTTGCGGTGGCCGAATCGGTGACGATCTCCGCGCGGGTACAGCAGGCCCCGCCGCCCGGTGTCGGTGTCGACCGGCATCTCGAGCGCTTCTTCGCCCGTGAGGTGAGCGCCGTGCGGTGGCCGCACGTCGTGGCTGTCACCATCGAGCCCGACAGCCCGATCGAGGCGGCGAAAGGAGTCACCGTCATCGTCGCCGCCGATCACTCGGTGATGGACGCCTACACCCAGCTGCTGCTCATCGCGGAGTTCCGTGAAATCCATCGGGCGCTCGTCGAGGGTCGGGCACCGGCGCTGCCGTCGTGCGGTTCGTACGTCGACCACTGCGCGCGCGAATTCCAAGCCGCGGAAACCATGACCGCCGATCACCCTGCCGTGCAGGCGTGGCGATGCTTCCTCACCACTGACGATGGCCGGCTGCAGATGCCCCGCCTGCCGTTGCCGACGCAACCCACCGGGGCGGTGGCCGACGGCGCGGGATGGCAGTCGAGCATTTCCCGGTGGCTTCTGACCGCGCAGGAGACCAACGGCTTCGCCGCGGCCTGTAAGAATCACGGTGCGTCGATGTCCGGCGGTGCGTTCACCGCACTCGCGGTCGCGATTCAACGGCTCACCGGCGACTCGTCGTTCCGGTTCGTGATGCCGATGCATACGCGCACCGACCCGCAGTCGTTGGCCGCGGCCGGCTGGTACGTCGGTCTGGTCCCAGTCGATTTGTCACTCGAAGGGGCCGAAACCTTCAGTGCTGCGCTGACTTCGGTGAGTAACGGAGTGCGCAGGCATGCAGCTCTCGCACACGCGCCGCATCCGCGTATCGCGTCACTGCTCGGCATCACCGAGGCGCCACGCTTCGCGGTCTCCTACGTCGACGGCCGACATGTGCCCGGTGCCGACTCCTGGGGTGATCGGGATCGAGCGCTACGCAGCCGGATTCACAACCTCGACGAGGTCTACCTCTGGATCAATCGCACACATGAAGGGATCAACATCTCCCTTCGCTTCCCCAACAACGAGATCGCCACGACATCGATCCACGCTTTGCTCGCCGAGTTCCGGGCGGTTCTGCTCGAGGTCGCCGATCGCGGAGAACTGGCGCTGGACGCCGGCGCGCCGACGGAGCGCACCGTGTCGACGACGCGCTCAGCGGAGCGGCGATGAGACTGGGCGCGGCTCGGGAGTGGACACCCGCCGCCGGTCACGTCGTGTGCTGGGCGCCGACGGAGAGGTCGCTCGCTGCAGCGGCCGCCGCCCCGCCACATCCGGTGGGGCCGTCTTTCCTTCAGCAGGACCACATCTCCGCGACGCTCCGGCACCGCGAGGCCGGTCGCGAGCACCGCGGTTTCACCTGCAGCGTCGTCACCGTGCACGACGATCTCGACACCGAACGGATGACCACGGCGCTGACGGAGTTCGTCCGTGCCCACGAGGGTCTACGATCATCGTTCCGTCTCGACGATTCAGCGGTCACGCGGTACGTCGTCGACGTCGCGGACGTGGAGTTCACGGCGTCAGTACTCGGCGAGATCGATCCGCATCAGTTTCTGGCACACCATCTTCCGTACGCGGCTGCGTTCGATTCGTGGCCGGGCTGCGCGTTCGGTGCGGTGGCGCGTCCGGGATCGTTCGATCTGTACTACGGCATCGATCACGCCTACGGTGATGGTGCGTCGCAGATTCTCGGTATCGCCGAAATCCTCGCCCGTTACCGTGGTTCGCTCGACAATCCGCTGGTCACCGATGCCCATGACAGCTTTCTCGACCACGTCGCCGCCGAAGCGGCTCGCGCAGCACAGATCTCGCCGCTATCACCGGGTGTGACCGAATGGCGGCGGGTTCTTGGACGGTCGGGCGGAACCATCCCCGCCTTCCCACTACCTCTGGGCCTCGACTCCGACGCCGGGGGTGTGATTCCGCAACCCGTGTACATCCACGGCGATGACCTCGCCGACGGTGAGACGACGGCCCGGCTCGCCGCGCTGGCGACCGCGCACCACACCTCGATGACAGCGGTGATCTACGCGGCACTCGGACTCGCGCAGCGCGCAGTGACCGGCGCCGAATGGTATGCAACCGCAACCGTTGTCAGCACCAGGCGGGCCGACGAGTACGCCGGCTCCCAGGGATGGTTCTGCAATTTCGCACCGCTCGGCTTCGAGGTGACCGGCGACACGCTTGCGGACGTTCTCGACAACGCGGCCGCTGCACTTGCCCGATCTCGTACGGCCGCCGACGATCCGGTCCATGCCGCGTTGGGTGTTCTCCTCGCCGAAGGTGCCATCGACCCTGCCGTCGTGGCGAGCCCGCAGATGGTGACCTATCTGGATCTCCGGTGGTTTCCGGCACCGCCGGCCACCTCCGATCTCCTCGTCTTCACCGGCGAGGGCCGGACCGGCAATGCGTCGTTGTGGGTCACCCGCGATGACGACGGGCTCCGGATCACCACCCAGCGCCCCGACAACCCGGTGGCCGCCGACTCGGTGAGCCGCTGGTTTCGCACGCTCCGAGACATTCTCGCCGCCGCCGTGGCGGCCGATACCGTGGAGGTCGGCTGATGCGGGTCACCGCCATCGATCAGGTCGAGTTGACCGGCACCCTCACCGAGTTGTCGGTGACCTGGGTCGGCGCGCCCGCTCGCCGCGGGCTTCCCGTCGGCTTCAATCAGGGCAATCATCTGCGGGCGCAGCGCAGTGGTCGCGGGGCATGGCTGGCCGGGACGGTCACCCTCCCCGACGCGCATCCCGATCCGTCGAGGGTCGCGGGTGCGGTGGCCCGCCTACTCGGCGAACATGATGCCCTCCGAGCGTCTTTCACCGTGTCGGTGGTCCCGACGCAAGACGTTTTCGACGCAACGCAGTTGCAGGTCCGCCCCAGGGTGGTCGGGCGGGTGTGGCACGGTTTCGTGGAGTCCTTGCTCACGCAGCGTTGCCGTGCCGGCGATGTTCCCGGCGTCTTCTTCGGAATCCTCGACGACACGGTGATCTGCGCGTTCGACCATGCGCACGCCGACGCGATCACCATCGACCTGGTCCTCCGCCGCTTGTGCGAGTACTACATCGACCCGACGACGCCGCGGCGTCCGACACTCAGCTATGCCGATCGCTGTCTGACCGACGCTGCCGCAGCGTCGTCACCGAACCGCTGCGACGACGCGGACTCAACGCGGCTCATGCAGGTGTGGCACGACTTCTTCGCTCTCACCGAGGGTGCCGTTCCGGCGTTTCCTCTGCGCCTCGGTGCCGGCCGCGCACCACAACGAACTGTCGTCGTTCCGTTGCTCGATGACTCCGAATGCACTGATTTGCTGCCGGATTCGTCGTTTGCGACGATCCTGTCGGCACTGGCCGCCGCGGTCGCCGACGTGGGTGGTCCGGAGCGCCTGGCGACGCTGATACCGATACACACCCGGGGACCTCGGACATCCGGGTGGCATTCCACGGCCGGGTGGCTGGTGTCCAACGCCCCGGTCGTCGTGAATGCCGGCGACCCGAACAGTGCCACCACGTGGTTACGTCACGCCTCGGAGTTGGCCGGCCTACCTCTCGATCACGTGCTGACGCAGTGTCGTCCGCATCTGCCCACCGAGGACATCTTCATGGTGTCGTACCTGGACTATCGCAAGTTCGGGCCTGCGCTTCCCGGCGCACAACACATCTCGGCAGTGACGTCGACCGACACGGCACAGTTCTGGTTCACCCGTTCCGACAGCGGTCTCGAATTGCGCGTGCGCCACCCGGCTCGCCCGGTCGCCGACCACGTCATCGCCGGTCTGCTGACCGCTCTTCACGGCCGACTGCGGGAGCCGCGACCGGTCGCCCTGCCCGCACCCTGATCGAGACATCTCCAACCAGGAGCACACTTCCGCGCCCTTTCCATCAGATGGCGCCCACCCCGATGGTTGAGGTTGGTCGAGGTGTCGAGGAGCGCCAGCGACGAGACCTTCTGTGCCGAAGGGCTTCCGGTCCACGGTGATTCGAATCCAGCTCCGGTGCAGGCAGTCTCGAGGCTCGCCGCACGCGGCTCGCACCTCGACCATCCGGGGGAAGACGACTCGCCATCGAAGAATGCTCGCGTCTTCCCCCACCTGACGATCAAATGCTGACGCCCTTCCCACCCGGTGGCCGCCCTACCCGATGGACGGGCCCTTCCCGCCCGGTGGTCGAGGTGCCGAGGAGCGCCAGCGACGAGCCTCGAGACCCCCTGTGCCGAAGGGCTTCCGGGCCACGGACGGCCACGACATCTCGACCATCGGGTGGGGATTATCTCTATGGAGTTCTCAAACAACAGATGCGGTCCCGGCCGGGCCGGGTGCAGGGAATCAGGCTGTAGTGGAGGCGCTTCGGGTCAGGCTGCGGTGTCGTCGAGTCGCATGGT
>NZ_MVPX01000626.1:0-574 GCF_002043085.1 Gordonia sp. i37
CCGACGACGGCCGGTTGGAGATCTCGGCGAACCTCGACATCATCGCCGGGGAGAAAACCAGAACTCTGATGGAAACCTTGTCGACGCCCAAGCCCCAGCCCGACGGATCCCCGGATCCGCGGACACCCGAACAAATCTGCGCCGCCGCATTCGAAACGATCGTGGAGTTGGCGGCACAAGGATTGGCCGACACCACCTTCTCAGCCAAGCCCACCAACGGGTTGTTGTGGACCTGGTCAGCGGACAACCCCGCACTCGGCGGCGATTTGCAGAACATGGGTCCGATCACCGAAGCCACGGCCCGAATGTTGTCGTGTGACACCACGATCACCAAGATCATCCTCAATACCGATGGCGTACCCCTCGACGTCGGACGCCAGGAACGATTGTTCACTCCCGGCCAACGCAAAGCGTTGTTGGTGCGTGATCGTGGGTGTATCAAGTGCGGTGCCCACGCCGGACGCTGCCAAGGACACCACGTGCACCACTGGAGTGAGGGTGGTCCTACCGACCTCGACAACGGCTGCCTGCTGTGCAGTAGTTGTCATGATGATGTGCACCACCACGGTTGGGA
>NZ_MVPX01000627.1:0-293 GCF_002043085.1 Gordonia sp. i37
TGAGGAGCACGATGCCAGAGAAGCGGAAGAAGTACGACCGGGAGTTTCGTGATGGGGCGGTCCGGATCGTCGAGGAGACAGGTAAGCCGATCGCCCAGGTCGCTCGAGACCTGGGGGTCAACGAGGGCACCTTGGGTAACTGGGTCAACCGGGCGCGCGCCGAGCGGGAGGGCCGCGGCGAGCTGACCGTTGATGACGCTGCTGAGCTCAAACGGTTGCGTGACGAGGTCGCCGAGCTGCGCATGGAGCGTGATGTCCTCAAGCGATCAGTGGTCCTGTGGGTGAAGGAGGCG
>NZ_MVPX01000628.1:0-463 GCF_002043085.1 Gordonia sp. i37
GTCCACGACCATGCATACCGGCCTCGCGCTCGATGCCCTGGACATGGGGTTGTGGGCGCGCTCGCGGGCCGGCCAGGGTGTGGCCGGGCTGATCCACCACTCCGACCGCGGAGTGCAGTATCGAGCCATTCGTTACACCGAACGTCTCGCCGAGGCGGATGCGGTGACTTCTGTTGGCTCCAAAGGTGATTCGTACGATAATGCGATGGCCGAGGCGTTCAACTCGCTGTTCAAAGCCGAGTGCATTCGTAACCCAGTGATGCGCCCGCGTGGTGGTTGGGGCGGTGTCGGCGAGGTCGAAATCGCGGTCGCCGAATACATCGAATGGTTCAACCACCGACGCCTGCACGGCGAGATCGGACACGTCCCGCCCGTCGAGTACGAGGCCGCCTACTGGGCGACCCACACAGCCACCAGCTACCGTGGGAACCCGGTCCCAGCAACCGCTGGAACCAACTAACCG
>NZ_MVPX01000629.1:0-311 GCF_002043085.1 Gordonia sp. i37
GATCCGCGGACACCCGAACAGATCTGCGCGGCCGCATTCGAAACGATCGTGGAGTTGGCGGCACAAGGCCTGGCCGACACCACGTTCTCGGCGAAACCCACCAACGGCCTGTTGTGGACCTGGTCGGCGGACAACCCGGCACTCGGTGGGGATTTGCAGAACATGGGAGCCATCACCGAAGCCACCGCGAAACTGCTGTCGTGTGATACCACGATCACCAAGATCATGCTCGATCCCAACGGGGTACCGCTCAGTGTTGGCGAGGCGAAACGCTTCTTCACCCCCGGGCAACGCAAAGCACTCCTGGTGCG
>NZ_MVPX01000063.1:0-4733 GCF_002043085.1 Gordonia sp. i37
CCGCCGGCCGACCCACCGGCAGGTGCCCCGGCAGCCCCGACGGTGACGAAGGCGGCAAAGATCCGCACACGTGGTGTTCCACTGCGTATTTCGCTGGTCGCGCTCACCATGGTGCTGGTGGCGTTCGGGTTGCTGGTGTCAGGAATCGCGGTGACCTCGGCGATGCGCTCGGATCTGCTCTCGCGCACCGATCAGGGTCTGGTGTCGGCGGTGGGGACCTGGGCCAAACCCCGCAACCCGGACATGGATCAAACGCAGGGCCCGCCCATCGGACCGCGCCGGCCACCATCGTCGTTCTTCGTGATGACCACCCTCAACTCCGGGCAGGTCATCTCCAACGCGAACGATTTCACCCACACCCCTGACCTCAGCGGGCTGCCCGATGGCAACGTCTCGCCGACGACGGTCGGGTCGCAGGACGGTGACGGCCCGCAGTGGCGTGTCATCAAACACATTGGCCCCGACGGGGTTTCCGTGGTGGCCGTGCCGCTCTCCGACGTGAACAAGACCCTGTCACGATTGATGTGGCTGCAGTTCGGCATCGGCGCGGCCGTGGTCGTGGTCCTCGGTGTGCTCAGCTATCTGGTGGTCCGATCGAGCCTGCGGCCACTGCGCCGAGTCGAGGAGACCGCCCACGCGATCGCCGCGGGCAACCTCAACATGCGGGTGGCCCCGGGCCCGCCCAACACCGAGGTCGGTAGCCTCTCCGCCTCGCTCAACACGATGCTCGGCCAGATCCAGCACGCCTTCGCCACGACGGCAGCCTCCGAACAGCAGGCCCGGCATTCCGAGGAGAAGATGCGGCGTTTTGTCGCCGACGCCAGCCACGAACTCCGCACCCCACTGACCTCGATCAAGGGGTTCGCCGAGCTCTATCGGCAGGGCGCGGTCGCCGACCCGGGCGATGCGATGCGCCGGATCGACGACGAGGCCGCCCGCATGAAGCTCCTCGTCGAAGACCTGCTGATGCTGGCACGGCTCGACGCCCACCGGCCCCTCAATTCCGAGCCGGTCGACATGCTGATGCTGGCCGCCGACACCGTGCAGGCCTCGCGTGCCGCCGCCCCCGACCGGGAGATCCGGCTGCAGGTGTCGCCGTCGGACGAACCGCCCGTCGTGCGCGGCGACTCGGCGCGGTTGGTGCAGGTCATCCGCAACCTCGTCAACAACGCCGTCGTCCACACCCCGCCGGAGGCGACGATCACCGTCGGCGTCGGCGTGCTCGACGGGGTCGGCGACGTGCTGGTCACCGTCACCGACACCGGTCAGGGCCTCACCCCCGACGAGCGCTCACACGTCTTCGAACGCTTCTATCGCGGCGACAGTTCGCGATCACGGGGCGAGGGCGGCGGCAGCGGACTGGGCTTGTCGATCGTGGCCGCGCTGGTCGACGCGCAAGGTGGCCGCGTCGGGGTCGACTCGACGCCGGGCGAGGGCGCCTGCTTCTGGGTGCGGCTGCCGCGACTCGCGGACTGACCACACCGTCACCCCCACGTCACCCGGAGTTCGCGGTCCCGTCGCCGTGGTGCGTGATTCTCACACCATGACCACACGATCTGCCGGCACCCCCACCCGACGCGAGTTGCTACGCGCGGCGGCGATCGGTGCGCTGGTGCTGCCCACCGGCTCGGTGATGGCCGGCCGCGCGAGTGCCGCACCCACCTCACCGGGTCTGCTGCGTCCGCGCCCACGCCTGACCCACGGGGTGGCCGCGGGCGATCAGAGCGCGAGCGGCGCAGTGGTATGGGCACGCTCGGACTCGCCGGCCCGAATGATCGTGGAGACCTCGGCCACCGAAACCTTTCGCAACACAAGGACTTTCACTGGCCCGCTGCTGACCCCGCTGACCGACGGTACCGGCCGGGTGCGGGTCGCCGGACTCCCGCCGGGGCAGACCGTGCACTACCGGGTCCGCCTCGAAGGCCCCACCGGCGCGGTCGGTGAGCCGGTCACCGGCATGTTCCGCACCGCCCCGGTCACCGCCGGCGACGTGCACTTCCTCTGGTCGGGTGATGTCGTCGGGCAGGGCTGGGGAATCAACCCCGACATCGGGGGCCTCCCCGTCTTCGGGGTGATGGCCGACCGCGCACCGGACTTCTTCATCCACTCCGGCGACGCCATCTACGCCGACAACACCATCGACCCCACCCAGAAGCAGAACAACGGGCAGCTCTACCGCAACGTCACCACACCCGCCAAAGCGCATGTGGCACAAACCGTCGACGACTTCCGCGGCAACTACGCCTACAACCTGACCGACGGAAACTACCGGCGATTCGCCGCGAGCGTCGGCCAGCTCATCCAGTGGGATGACCACGAGGTACTCAACAACTGGTACCCGGGGGAAAACCTGACCGGCCAGAAACGAGACGGTTACACCCAGACCGACGTCAACACCCTGGCCCGCAACGCCCGACAGGCCTGGCGCGAATGGCAGCCGGTCTCCGAGGCCACCGGAAACCGGTTGTACCGCAGGGTCTCCCACGGTCCGCTGCTCGACGTCTTCCTACTCGACATGCGCACCTACAAGGACCCGAATCCGGCCAACTGGTCGACCACCGACGACGGCGGCATCCTCGGTGCCGAACAGACGCGCTGGCTCATCGACTCGCTGCGATCGTCGAGGGCGACCTGGAAGGTGATCGCCAACGACCTGCCGATCAGCATCGTCGTTCCTGACGCGCTGTCCGATCCACGTCACGGTCCGAAGTCGATGGAGGCGGTGGCACAAGGAGATCCGGGCGCGCCCCGCGGGCGGGAGATCGCCTTCTCGAAGGTGTTATCGCAAACCAAGAACGTCACCGGCAAGGTGTTCCTGACCGCCGACGTCCACTACACCGCGGCCATCTCCTACGAGCCCGACCGCGCGTCCTTCCGCGATTTCTCCCCGTTCTGGGAGTTCGTCAGCGGACCCCTGCACGCCGGCGCGTTCCCGGTCAGCCCGCTCGACGCCACGTTCGGCCCGCGTTACGAGTACGTCCACGCCCCGCAGAAGGCCAACACCTCGCCGGCGGAAGGCTTTCAGCACTTCGGGGAGGTCCGCATCGCCAAGGACACCAAGGTCCTCACCGTCGACCTCTGCGACTCACGCGGACAGGTGTTGTACACCAAGGAGTTGACGCCCTGACTCCGACGCGCGCCGACGAGCTGATCGGGTGCGCTCAGATCAGCCGGCGCAACCGCGCGAACTCGGTGACGTCGGCGCGGAAACGGTCGAGGGTGACCAAGGTGTACATGCCGTCGATCTGTCGGTCCACCCATAGCTGGTGGATGCGTCGCAGATCGGCCTGGCGGGACTTCCAGCCGATCCCGTCGATCACCGCGAGGACCAGCTGCCGCGGCAACCGCACCTCGGCCATCTCCTCGATCTCCCGGACCGCGTCGGTGAGTTTGGAGCCGGTCGAATCGAAACCCTTTGCCGCGACCACGATGTCGGGTGCGTTCGGGTCGCCGACGATCAGATCGGCCGGTGCGGTGCGTCCGTTGCGGCCGGAGAACCGGGAGCGGGTCACGTAGTCGAGGCCCAGATCGCGGGCGATGTCCTCGATGTGGTCCTCGATGCGGCGGCCCGACGCACCCGCGCGTGTTGCGGTCAATCGGGTGCCGGCGCGGGCGACGAGGATGTCGGCGAAGGTGTAGGTGCGGTCCATCTGGGCGGTGAGCATGCGCACCAGGTCGAACTCCTCGTCGAGCCACGTGATCAACTCGACGGGCCGCTGCCGTGCCAGACCGTGCCACCCGGAGGTGTCGAACCGGTCGCGCAGAACGTTTTTCAGCTTCTCCTGCGACAGCCCGATGGCCAGACCCAGCACCGGGACATCACCGGGATTCTCCCGTACCCACGCCGCGAGACCGGCGACGTCGGTGACCATCAGCTCACCGAGTCCGGCGGTGGCTGCCGCGATGTGCTCGGCCTCGGGTGTCGACGCCGTCGGGTCGACGTGAGAGGTCAAGCGTCCCAGCGTCTTCAGGTACTCGTCGAAGTCGGGCGCGTGGGCCATCGGCTCGGTGGTCCCGCTCAGTCCCGACCGATGAACAAGAACTCGCTGACGTCACGCCGCGCCGCCGCGGCATGGGTGCCGAAGCTGTACTTGTGGTCGATCGCGATGACGTCTACATGTGGCTTGACCTTGCCGAGTAGATCGACGATGCGATCGGGGCCGGGGAGTGCGTTGGACGAGTACGACAGCACGATCGCGCCGGCTTCGGTGAAGTGGTCGAAGGTCCGCACCAACGCGTCGTCGATGGAGTGTTTGTAGGCGAACGGGGTGTACCGCTTGGGCAGCTTCTTGGTCTTGGTGTTCTCCATGATGGTCATGCCCTGCCAGTAGGCCGACAGCCCTTCGAGGAAGTGGTAGCGCTTGATGTAGTCGTTGTCGTCGGACGGCGGGGCGTACGGCGGATCGAGGTACACCAGGTCCGGCGCACCCCCGAGGACTCCGGTGGCGTCGAGATCGAAGACGTCGCCGCACGAACTGTGATGCCGTGAGCCATTGCTGAACACGGTCGCGTTGTAGTCGGCCGCGGCCCGCAGCCGGAAGTGGTCGCGCAGCGTCATCTGCAGATCACGGCGTCCGTCGGCATATCGGCTGGAATCGGTGAAGGTGAACACCCCGCGCGGTTGCTTGCGCGCCGCGGACAACACCAGCGCCGAGATCGCCAGATCCCGCCGATAGCCCCGCAGTCGGTCGATGTGCGACCACGCCGAATCCAGGAACGCGCGATCGGCCGCG
>NZ_MVPX01000630.1:0-384 GCF_002043085.1 Gordonia sp. i37
TGTGGTTCCCCCGGAATCGTGGAGGACTCCTCTATGCGGCTTCGGGCTCGGTGACTGCGGTGTTCTCGTAGTCGACCGGACTCATCATCCCGATCGCGCTGTGGCGACGCTGGTGATTGTAGAAGCCGTAGCACCACTCCAACACGACCGCCTGCGCCTCCATGATAGTATGGAACTCGTTGCGTGACAACACTTCCCACTCCAAAGAAGAGAAGAATGCCTCCGCTGCGGCGTTGTCGAAACACGATCCGACCCGGCCCATCGACTGCCGGATACCCATCTTCTGGCACAGCCTGGTGAACCGTCTCGCGGTGTACGTCGACCCACGATCGGTGTGGAAAATCAGCTTCTGCGCATCGTCATCACGCCATATCGCCTGCATGC
>NZ_MVPX01000631.1:0-248 GCF_002043085.1 Gordonia sp. i37
AGTCCGAGGTCGGGCCGATCGAGCTGGACGTCCCGCGAGACCGGGGCGGGTCGTTCACCCCGCGCCTGGTGCCCAAGGGCCAGCGGCGCCTCGGGGGCCTGGATGACATGATCATCAGCCTCTATGCCGGCGGAATGACGATCCGGGACATCCAGCACCACCTGGCCTCCACGATCGGCACGGACCTGTCGCACGAGACGATCTCCAACATCACCGACGCCGTGAGCGAAGAGGTCCTGGCGTGGCAG
>NZ_MVPX01000632.1:0-257 GCF_002043085.1 Gordonia sp. i37
GTCCTTCTCGGCGGCCTCGGCACGTAACCGCACCAACTCCGCGCGCTCACCGGCACTGAGCTCACCATCGGGCGGAGCTGCCCGCCCCTCGGTGATCACTCCGTCGCGAATGCGTTCGGCGCGAACCCATTTGCCCAGCAGATTCTCATGCACGTTCAACTCACGAGCGACCTCAGAGATCGGGCGGCCGCCATCAATCACCCGACGAGCAGCCTCCGCCTTGAACTCAGGCGTAAACGACCGACGCGTCCTCGACA
>NZ_MVPX01000633.1:0-228 GCF_002043085.1 Gordonia sp. i37
GTGTAGATCGGCTTCAGCGCGGCGGCGACCTTCTTGCGGTCCTGGTAGGCCACGAACCGCATCGCGGCCCGGATCAGGTGAACCACGCAGGTCTGGACCATCGAGTCCGGCCACGTCGCCTCGATCGCCTCCGGCAGGCCCTTGAGCCCGTCGCAGCACACGATCAGCACGTCCTGCACGCCCCGGTTGGCGAGATCGGCGCAGACGTGGGCCCAGAACGCCGAGCCC
>NZ_MVPX01000634.1:0-404 GCF_002043085.1 Gordonia sp. i37
CATCACACCGATCAGCCACTGGGGAGGGGCCCATGATCGACACCACCGAAGCTCTTGACGCCGAAGCGGTTTTCGCCGGGATTGTCAGCCAACTCAGCGACCTGCAATGGAATTCGGAAATGACCGGGCCCCAAGCCTTTGGCGCAATGAAACAAGTCCTGTTGCTGCGGAACCTGGTTGATCACCACGCCACATCGCTCACCGGTGAGATGGATCGCCTGGGCGTGGCCGATCACAAGACCACCCGACTTCGGGAGTTGTTGATCAGCATGGGCTCCTCCGAACACACCGACGCCATTTTCCGCGGATTGACCCACATTGACACCCGCTCCCCCGAACCCCGCGACACCGTGCAACGCTGTGAATACCTCCGGAAACTCTTGTCGCACTACTTCGCCGGATTC
>NZ_MVPX01000635.1:0-700 GCF_002043085.1 Gordonia sp. i37
AGTGACATCCTTCCAGCAGGGCCCATAGCCCCACTATCTCGGGTGTCCACTCAAACTGGGGAACCTCAGTGAGCAATCGCGAACTCGTACGGCGAGAACCGCATCAGGTGCCACACCATGTTGGCCACCTGGTGATATTCCTCCTCAGTGTCGCAGTCAAAGGAAACCGTGACTGTCCGCTTCTGTGCCGACATGCACGCGACGCTAACAGCTGGCGGCACGGGTAACGGATTCAAAACCAAGTCCAGGTGTCAGTTCGAGTCTGTCCGGGCACCAAAACCACTTGCTAACGGGTGGTTTCTCGGTTGCATGTCTTGCCATGCACGCTTGAACGCATGGCGGTCGCATGACACCGGGGTGTCCCCACCACGGAATCTACGCGCCTCCATCAGGTAACAAACCCCCGATGGAAGGGTGGCAGGTCCCCGATAACCGGTCCAGGCAGTTCTAGAGCCAGTTGCTACTTGCAGTCGATCAGTCGATCTCGCAGCCCACGGGGTGATGTTGGTGGGTGCATCCGGCAGCGTACTCGGCCGGGGTCTTGTAGCCCAGTGCCGAATGCCGGTGTCGGTGATTGTGGTCGTCCTTGAAGTCCTCGATGACCACGCGGGCCTCGAGTTGGGTGGGCCAGTAGTTGCGGTTCAAACACTCGTCGCGCAACCGGTTGTTGAACGACTCGATGAACCCGTTGTTCCACGGC
>NZ_MVPX01000636.1:0-2497 GCF_002043085.1 Gordonia sp. i37
CCGTGGTTGACCGCCGCGGCACGGCACCGTCTCGGCCGCGGCCACCTGCTCCTCGGCGACCGTGCGGGTGCCGCAACGCTGTTCGCTCGCGCCGCGGATGACCATGCCGCCCTGGGCTTTCAGGAGGAGAGTTCCCGCACCCGGGTTCATCAGGCGATCGCCTTGTCGGTCTCCGCACCGGATGTCGCGGTCGAGTTGCTCGAGACCTGTCTGCGCGATTCCGGTGACTCGCCGAAAGCGTTCGTCGCGACCGCCCACGCCGCGCTCGCCGATCTGCTGGTCGCCGACGACCCGTCGGGAGCCCGCCGATCCGCCGAACGCGCCATCGAGATCGTCGGGCCGCCCACCGATGCCCACTGTGCCTATCTGCACGGTGTGCGCGCGGTGATCCTGCAGCGGACCGGCGAGGTCGTCGCCGCACGCCTGGCCGCCGAGTCGCTGCGGGTCTCGTTGTCGCACTTGGCCGCAGCGCCGGCCACCAATCTGCCGGCCTTGGGCGCCGCGGCGGCCGCGGTGGCCCTCGTCACCGACCGGGTGTCCTCCGATGCCCTCGCCGCTGCCGCTCGGGGCGCCCGCTACCGGCGCGACTTCTCCGTCATCGATCTCGGCGACGGCCCACGCTCACGGCGCACCGCGCTGCTCACCGTCCTGCGCTGAGGGGTGCGTGAAAGCGAAATGAAAGCGGCGTCGGGCAGGGTCGACACCATGCTCGCCGACAGCACCCACCACGCCGACACGCTTCCCGACACCGCGATCCACGCCGACCACCTGCGCAAGACCTTCGGTGGCGTCGTCGCGGTCGACGACGTGTCGTTCACCGTGCCGCGCGGAACCATCCTGGGCGTCCTGGGCCCCAACGGCGCAGGCAAGACGACCACCGTGCGCATGCTCGCGACCCTGATCCGCCCCGACGCCGGACGCGCGACGATCTTCGGCCGGGATGTGGCCGCCGACGCCACCGCGGTGCGGTCGCTCATCTCACTCACCGGCCAATACGCCTCGGTCGACGAGGATCTCACCGCCACGGAGAACCTCGAGTTGTTCGCGCGGTTGCTGGGATACAGCGGCCGGGCCGCACGCACGCGCGCCACCGATCTCATCGACCGGTTCGGGCTCAGTGCCGCCGCGCGGCGTCCCGTCAGCGGATTCTCCGGCGGTATGCGGCGCCGGATCGATCTCGCGGCATCGATGATCCGTACCCCGGCACTGCTGTTCCTCGACGAGCCGACCACCGGACTCGACCCGACCACCCGCACCCAGGTCTGGTCCAGTGTCCGCGACCTGGTCGCGCAGGGTAGTACCGTCCTGCTCACCACGCAGTATCTCGATGAGGCCGACCAGCTCTCGGATTCCCTGGTCGTCATCGACAAGGGCCGCGTCATCGCCTCCGGAGACGCCGACACCCTCAAGGATCGGGTCGGCGACCGCTCCTTGGAGGTCACCGTCGACCCGGTACACCTCTCCGAGGCGCGCGAGGTGCTGCGCACCGCTCTCGACACGGCGGTCACCACCACCCCCGAGAACGGACAGCTCATCGCCGCGATCACCGATCCGTCTGCCGCGGCTCGTGCGGTCGTTGCGCTCGACGGCGCGGGCATCGGTGTCGGGGAGGTCTCGGTGCGACGACCCAGCCTCGACGACGTGTTCTTCTCCCTCACCGCCGGACCGTCCAGGGAGGTGGCCGCATGAGCGCCGCCACCGGAGGTGGCCAATTGAGCGCCGCCACCGGAGGTGGCCAATTGAGCGCCGCCACCGAAATCCCCACCCCAGGACTGCACCTGGGCACCCCCGTCGACCACATCGGTATCGGCAAGGCCATTCGGGACACCATCACCATGGCGCGCCGAGGCCTGTTGCGGCTCAAGCACACTCCGCAACAACTGTTCGACGTGATCGTCATCCCGATCGTGTTCACCGTGATGTTCGCCAACATCTTCGGGGGCGCCATCGCCGGCAGCGTGGATGCCTATCTGCCCCAGCTGGTGCCGGGCGTGCTGGTCTCGGTGGCGATCACCGCGTCGGTGGTCACCGGCGTGCAACTGCGCGAGGACATGGACCGCGGGGTCTTCGACCGCTTCATCTCCCTGCCCATCGCGCGTATCGCCCCGCTCGCCGGCTCATTGATCGCCGACGTCGTGCGCTACCTCATCGCCGCGGTCATGTCGATCGGCGTCGGCATGATCCTCGGGTACCGGCCGTCAAGTGTGCTCGGCACCATCGCCGGCATCATCCTGACCCTCTTCGCGGCCTTCGCGATCAGCTGGATCTTTGCGCTGATGGGAGTGCTCATGTCGAAAGCCTCTGCAGTACAGGGGGTGTCGATGCTGGTACTCATGCCGCTCACGTTCACCTCCAACATCTTCGTGCCGGTGACCACGATGCCCAGCTGGATGCGCACGCTCGCCGACGTCAATCCGATCTCACATCTCGTGTCCTCGCTCCGCTCGCTGATCAACGACGGGCAGGTCACCGCGCACGTGGGCTGGACACTCATCGG
>NZ_MVPX01000637.1:0-217 GCF_002043085.1 Gordonia sp. i37
CTTGCCAACCCGACAAACCCGGCATACACTCGAACACAACAACACACAAACACGTGTTCGCTAGCGCCGGGGGGTGACACTCATGGTCAACACCGCGTTACCAGACGACGCACTGCCTGACGTGTCGGGGTTGTCGACCACCCAGAAACTCGCCCTCGCCCACCGCTTGGTTGATGCGCTGGCATCGGATGATTTGACCGGCCTGTCCAACGATGAC
>NZ_MVPX01000638.1:0-250 GCF_002043085.1 Gordonia sp. i37
ATGATGCCGAACCAGACCTCGACGAGGTTCATCCAGGAGGCGTGGGTTGGGGTGAAATGCACGATGACTCGGGGATGCTCGGCCAGCCACTTCTTCACGTTGGCATGTTTGTGAGCTGCATAGTTGTCCATCACCAGGTGTAAGTCGACCGGATTACCGGTGTCATCGACGGTGTCGCGGTAGGCCCGTTCGACTTGCTTGAGGAAAGCCAGGAACTCTTGGTGGCGATGCTTGGGCTTGAGTGCGGCGG
>NZ_MVPX01000639.1:0-299 GCF_002043085.1 Gordonia sp. i37
AGGTCGCCGAGCTGCGCATGGAGCGTGATGTCCTCAAGCGATCAGTGGTCCTGTGGGTGAAGGAGGCGACGAAGTGAGCGTGGCACGCTTTATCGCCGACCAGAGGACCAACTATCGGGTGCCACACGCGGTGTCCTGCCGGCTGCTCGGGGTCAGCGAGGCGTGGTTCTACAAATGGCATAAGCGGACCCAATCGCCGGGTGCGGCAACGGGTTTGCACACCACCCGCGACTATCGCCGGGACACCATCGACCGGGCCGTGGCGGTGGCGTTCGACAAGGCCCGCGGCCTGCACGGGT
>NZ_MVPX01000064.1:0-1423 GCF_002043085.1 Gordonia sp. i37
TGGTGGCCACCGTGAATCCCTGCGCCTTGAGCAGGTAGGACACGACGCCCGACCCGGAGAACGCATCGACGGCGGTGCTGCCGCCGATCTCGGCGAAGGTGCGCTCGAGATGTGGCAGCAGACGGTACTTGGAGCCCATGTACCGCAACCGCGGAAAGCGCTGCGCGGCGGCGACGATGTCGGTGGAGGCGACACGTCGAGACGATGCGGTGGGGGACTCGGCGCGACTCACAGCAGCAAGGATGTCACGGGCCCCCGACAGTGTGTCGCCAACACGGCGGTTGGCCGACACGGCGGTGAACATCTTGGCTGCGCCCGGGCCCCCGCGGCCGGGCCGCACCCTAGACTGAGGTGCATGTCGTCGGTTTTCACGAAGATCATCAACGGAGAGCTACCCGGTCGGTTCGTCTGGCAGGACGGACAAGCCGTGGCGTTCCTGACCATCGAGCCGGTCACCCCCGGGCACCTTCTGGTGGTACCCCGCAAAGAGGTCGATCACTGGGAGCAGATGGACACCGCCTCCTTCACCCATCTCACCGACGTCGCGCAGAAGGTCGGGCGTGCGGTCAAGGAGGCGTTCGACGCTCCGCGGATGGGACTGCTGATCGCCGGCCTCGAGGTGCCGCACGTGCACATCCACGTCTTCCCGGCGCTGAGCATGGAGACCTTCGACCTGTCCAACGCCCGCAAGGACATCACCCCCGCAGAACTCGACGCCGATGCCGAGAAGATCCGGGACGCGCTGCGTTCGACGGGCTACAGCGAGTACGTGAACGACTGACACGCGTGCCCGGACCCTCTCACGGGTTCCGGGTCACTGGGCTCCGGCGTCGGCACCCCCGTCCGAGGTCGAGCTCTGTGTTGCCATCTTGTAGGTCATGTACGCCGCGCCTGCCAAGCACGCGCCGATGATGAGTCCCGCTGCTGCTCCCATGGTGTTCTCCTTGTCGGTCGGCCCACCTCCGGTGGGCCGGTGGATGTCCTGGAGTGGACCCACTCACCATCGCCGGACGGCGCCCGCGGCGAACGCGTAGCGCACTACCCGAATTGCCGGACTCCATCGATCAGTCGACAGGTAATCGCGCCGCCCCCTCACACCGTCCGATGGATCAGCAGTGGCAGCACCGTGGTCGCGCCCGCATCGCGTAAAGCGCTCGCGGCCAATGTGATCGGCCAACCCGACCGGGACTCGTCGACGACCAGCAGCACCGCCCGGCCCGCCACCTCGGCCGGTGGCTCGCCGAGCCGGGCCTGCCATAACGCGGCCTCGGTGACACCGGGAGCGTCCCGGGGTGGCCCGTCTCCCATCTGTACGGGCATCGCAACGCCCTCACGTTTGCCGACCGAGCACAGGTGCGCGGCGAGATCGGTGGCCAGGGGGGTGCCGGTCAGACGCAGCGAACAGATGAGATCCGGCCGGATA
>NZ_MVPX01000640.1:0-5823 GCF_002043085.1 Gordonia sp. i37
CCGCCACCCCGAACATACACAACACATTTCACGAGACATCAAAAAGCCGATCGGTGGATCGAGGTTCAGGCCCTCAAGACTGGGGTCGACCTGTTCGCTTCCCTGCGCTTGTGGTTGCGGCAGTGGCCAGCAGGATGAGGCCGACACCGCAGGCGGCGACGATGAGCCATCCCGGGGCCAGCACCCCGGAAAGCTCGGCCGATCTGACATCGCTCGCAGGTGTCAACGCCGAGCCGAGCAATCCTCCGGCCACGGCGATACCGACGGCGGCACCGACCTGCCGGGCGGTCGACGTGATGCCGCCGGCCACACCGGCCCGCTCGGCTGGGAGACTGCTCACCGCGGTGTTGGTGATGGGCGCGTTCGCGAAACCGATACCGACCCCGAACAACGCGTACGCCACCAGCAGCAGCAGAACCGACACGTCACCGTCACCGAACAATGACCCGGTGGCCATCCAAGCGAGCAAACCACCGGCGGCCATGAAGCCACCAGCGATGAACAGCGGCCTGCGCGGGCCCCTCGAAGCGACCATCCGGCCCGAGAGTGGTGCACAGACCGTCGCGCCCGCGGCTATGGGAAGGACGGCCAGGCCCGTCGCCATGGGCGCCCAGCCGCGTCCCACCTGGAAGTAGAACGTGGTGAACAACAGGGTCATCGAGATCGAGACAAATACGGCCAAGGCCCCGAGGACGGCCGCGGTGAACTCGGGTTGACCGAATGCCGAGAGGTCGATCAGCGGCGCGGAGCGGCGTGTCTCCACACCGATGAAGACACCCGCCCCAACGACGAGACCCGCATAGATCGCCAGCATCGGCGGCGCGGTCCACCCGACATGTGGCCCTTCGATGAGTGCGCCGACGCCGAGCGCGAGCAGGGCAATCAGCAGGAGCTGACCGGCCGGATCGAGACGCCGTGTCCGCACACCGTGCGACTCCGGCACCACCGTCAGCACAGTGACCAGGGCTACGAGCACCAGCGGCACGTTGATCCAGAACACCGATCGCCACTCGAAGTTGTGGAGCAGCACGCCACCGAGCACGGGCCCGGCGGCCATGCTCAGCCCGAATACCGACGCCCACACGCCGATCGCCCTGGCCCGTTCGCGTGGATCCGGCGTCGCCGCCACGACGATGGCCAACGCGACCGGACTCAGCATGGACGCTGACAGCCCCTGCAGCGCACGGGCCGCGATCAGCACACCCGCGTTCGGTGCCAGCGCGCACAACAGCGATGTCACACCGAACCCGATCAGGCCGATCAGGAACACCCGACGTCGACCGAATCGGTCGGCGATGGCACCCGAGGTGATCAACAGGCTTGCGAACACGATCGTGTAGGCGTCGACGACCCACTCCAGTCCGCGGGCGCCGATCGCCAGACCGTCACCAATAGATGGCAGAGCAACATTGACGATCGTGGTGTCGAGCCCTACGAGGAACAGACTCGACGCGCACACCACGAGCACCAACCGGCGTCTGGATGCGCTGAGGACATCGGACTCGGCAGTGGACACAGGCGAACCCCCTTGGACCACTGTCTCGTGGTCTGGATGCGTGAACAGAACGACGTGAGTGTGCACTGGCCACTTCAGCGATCCGCAGCGTTCTTGCAGAAACCGCAAACAATCCGGCCGTGCCACACACAGGCCGTCACACTTGAGCGGTGAACCGTGACGCACCGCCGACACCCGATGCCGATGTCACCGCGATCCTGGACGCCATCGGACCACGGTTGCGCCGGCTCCGACAGCAACGCCGGCTCTCCCTGGAAACGGTCGCGAACGACGCCGGACTCACTGCCAGCACGTTGTCACGTCTCGAGGTCGGCAAGCGACGGCCGACGCTGGACCTGCTCATCCCGCTGGCCGGGGTCTACCGCGTCTCACTGGACCAACTCATCGCCCCACCGCCCAGCGGCGATCCGCGGGTGCACCTGACGCCCTTCCGACACGACACCGGCAGCGTCGTCATCCCCCTGACCGGCTATCCGGGACGGATTCAGGTGTTCAAGCAGGTGCTCTCCCCTCGCGCACTGAAGCTCGTCACCCATCCGGGCTACGAATGGCTCTACGTCCTGGCCGGGACGCTGCGCGTCATCGTCGCAGAGCGCGACGAGATACTCACGGCGGGCGAGGTCGCCGAATTCGATACCGCAGAACCCCACTGGTTTGGCCCGGCGGACAACTCAACCGTCGAGATCCTGCACTTGTTTGGACCGCACGGTGACCAGCCGGTGCGGTGGTCTGAAGGACTCACGCACCACCCGTAGGCGCCAGGCCCGCAACCACCATCGCACCGAGCGCTTGCGCACCCGACGCAAACGGCTCGGTACCGTCCTCGGTCAGCGTGTCATGCAACGCTTTCAGTCCGTCGAAGGCGCCGATCAAGGCGATGGCGACGCTCACCGAGTCGAGATCGGCCCGCACCTCCCCGCGCTCCTGGGCTTCGCCGACTACTGCGCCGACAAGATCGACCCATTCCTGGTTCACCTCGGCCACCCGTCGACGAACCGGACTGTCCTGTCCCAGGTCGGTGAGGTTACGGGTCAGTTTCGACACCGCCCACACCGTCGGGTCGTCTCGGTGAATGGTGAGCATCGTCGGCAGCAGCGCCTCCAGACGACGACCTGCGGGGACGCTCGACAAGGCGCTGCGCACTTTGCTGACCCACTCACGGTTCTTGTCCTCCAGGACCGCCAGCGCCAGCGACTCCTTGCTGTCGAAATGAAAATAGACGGCTCCCTTGGTGAGGCCGGTGGCGTCGACCAGTACTGACATCCGTGCGTTGTCGTAGCCCAGGTCGGCGAAGACCGTCGCTGCCGAGTCGACGATGTGCGCTCGGGTACTCGCCCCCTTGGCCGTCGGTCCCGCAGGTCGTCCCACAGTCCTGCCTGACTGTCTGTTCGTCATCGGTACCCCTTCTTGCGCATTCAGCTCCGATAGTTCATCATACATTTGACATACCGCCCAGTCGGTTTATTTATTGAAGGAGAATCCATGTCCGACTTCGCAGACGCACTGTTGCGCGAAAAGACGGTGCTCGTCACCGGCGCGTCATCCGGGATCGGGCGCGCTTTTGCCCAGCGCGCATCCGCCCACGGCGCGCGACTGGTCCTGGTCGCTCGCCGCACCGACGTGCTGAACACGCTCGCCAAGGAACTACACGCATCGCACGGCACCGACGTGCGCGTGATCTCCGGTGATCTGTCCCGCCCCGGCGCCGGGACCACATTGTTCAATGACGTTGTCGCACAAGGCCTGAGTGTCGACGTCCTGGTGAACAATGCGGGAGTCGGCGCCCACGGGGATCTGGTGACGGCCAACTCAGCCGACATCGTCTCCCAGATCCAACTGAACGTGACCACCCTCGCCGAACTCACCACGTTGTTCCTGCCGGCGATGACGGCCAGAGGCAGCGGCACGGTGATCAACATCGCCAGTACCGCGGCGTTCCAGCCAATCCCCCACATGGCGGTCTACGGCGCGACGAAGGCGTTCGTCCTTTCCTTCACCAGGGCGCTGTGGGCAGAGACCAAGTCGACCGGCGTCCGCGTCATCGCCGTATGTCCAGGTGCCACAGATACAGAATTCTTCGACATCGTCGGCGAGGCCGCATCCGTGGGGCGGCGACGCACTCCCGACGACGTGGTGGACACGGCGTTGCGCGCCTTGCGTCGCCACCGACCCGATGTCGTCGACGGATTCTCCAACGCCGCACTCGCCGCCCTGAGTACCCGACTGCCCGCCAGGGTCGCCATCGCGGCGGCCGAACGGTCCGTACGCCCCTGAAGCAAGTGACCAGTTTCCACCAACGATCGACAAACGAAAGAAGTACCAACACATGTACATTCACGACTTTGCTGTAGCCGCAGCTGCCGCGGTCAACGCCCACGATCCTGCCGCAGTACTCACACTGTGGGCAGAACCCGCCGCCTATAACTCGCCCCTCACCGGACCCCAGGCCGGACTCGACGCATTGCGTTCGCGCGAAGAATCGCTCTTCGGTGCGTTCAGCGACCTCCGCGCCACCATCACGCCGCTGGGTCAGGAAGGACTCACCGGTGCGATGTTGGTGAGGTTCGACGGCACGCACGACGGCCTTTATGCGGGATTGCCTGCCACGGGCAACACGATCGCGCTGGAGATGGTCGCCATCGTCGACTTCGACGAGAACGGCAAAGTGGTCAGCGAACGTGTCATCCTCGACACCGCCGATATTGCAGCCCAGCTGACCCCATTGAGCTGAATTCTTCTCGTCCCCCCAGAGCTGCCATCCGAAGGCGGCCGATCACGCTCGAAGACGAGGAGAGTCGCTGCGACCCGGCGTCGACGATCGGTTCAAAACGACGTCGCTATTCGCGACATGAACTGTGCCACGCACATCACCAGGCCGCGGTAGCCCGCCTCTACCAGCGGCACGAGGAGTGGCATCTCACGACTGAGCACTCGCTATCGGGCCAGCGGCGCCGATATCCCCTTCGGCGGGCGATCGGGACTGCGAGGTCAAGTCCTTTGGCGTGGTGTATGGGTTGATCCTTCGTTCGGGCGTGTCGGTTAGGTGAGTGCGGGTACCTCCTGGGTGGTGTCGGGTGTGGTGGTCGTGGTGGTGGTGCGGGCTTTGGTCAGGACCTCGAGGCCGAGGTAGCGGCGGCCTTCGATCCATTCGTCGTGTTGTTCGGCCAGGACGGCTCCGACGAGGCGGATCACGGAGTTGCGGTCTGGGAAGATTCCGACGACGTCTGTGCGCCTGCGTATCTCGCGGTTGAGTCGTTCGTTGGGGTTGTTCGACCAGATCTGGCGCCAGAGCTCTTTGGGGAAAGCGGTGAACGCCAGCACATCCGCGCGAGCGGCGTCGAGGTGGGCGTGCACGGCGGGCAAAGTCTCGGCGAGGGTGTCGAGCATTTTGTCGTACTGGGCAGCCACCGCGGCGGGGTCGGGTTGGTCGTAGACCGAGTGCAGCATCGCCTTGACCCCGGGCCACGCGGCTTTCGGGCACACACTCATCAGGTTGGCTGCGTAGTGGGTGCGGCACCGCTGCCAGCTCGCACCGCCCAGGGTGGCCGCAGCGGCCTCCACGAGCCCGGCGTGGGCATCGGAGGTGACCAGTTCGACCCCCGACAGGCCCCGGGCGGTCAGGTCGCGGAAGAACGCCAGCCAGCCGGCGTGGGTTTCGCCGGTGGCGATCTGCACCCCGAGTACCTCGCGGTGCCCGTCGGCGTTGACGCCGGTGGCCACCATCACCGACGCAGTAATCACCCGCCCACCTTCACGCACTTTCATCGTCAAAGCGTCCGCGGCGACGAACGTGTACGGTCCGGAATCCAAAGGGCGGGTGCGGAACTGATCAACCTTCTCGTCCAGGTCGGCGGCCATCACCGACACCTGTGACTTCGACAGACCAGTGATCCCCAGCGACTGGACCAGCTTGTCCATCCGCCGGGTCGACACACCGAGCAGGTAACAGGTGGCCACCACCGAACACAACGCGGCCTCAGCCCGGCGGCGCCGTTCGAGCAGCCAGTCCGGGAAATAGGTGCCCGCCCGCAGTTTCGGGATCGCGACGTCGATGGTGCCCGCCCGGGTATCGAGCTCGCGGTGGCGATAGCCGTTGCGGGAGTTGACCCGTTCGGTGCTGCGGGAGTTGTAGCCGGCCCCGCACACCGCGTCGACATCGGCGGAAAGCAGCGCGTTGATGAACGTCGTCAGCATCTTGAGGTTCCCCAGTTTGAGTGGACACCCGAGATAGTGGGGCTGTGGGCCCTGCTGGAAGGATGTCACTATGTCGAGGACGCGTCGGTCGTTTACGCCTGAGTTCAAGGCGG
>NZ_MVPX01000641.1:0-557 GCF_002043085.1 Gordonia sp. i37
TAGCCGTAGCGAAAGCGAGTCTGAATAGGGCGTTCTATAGTCGCCGGGTCTAGACCCGAAGCGGAGTGATCTACCCATGGCCAGGGTGAAGCGCGGGTAAGACCGCGTGGAGGCCCGAACCCACTTCAGTTGAAAATGGAGGGGATGAGTTGTGGGTAGGGGTGAAAGGCCAATCAAACTCCGTGATAGCTGGTTCTCCCCGAAATGCATTTAGGTGCAGCGTGGTGTGTTTCTTGCCGGAGGTAGAGCTACTGGATGGCCGATGGGCCCTACTAGGTTACTGACGTCAGCCAAACTCCGAATGCCGGTAAGTGAGAGCACTGCAGTGAGACTGCGGGCGATAAGGTTCGTAGTCGAGAGGGAAACAGCCCAGATCGCCGGCTAAGGCCCCTAAGCGTGTACTAAGTGGAAAAGGATGTGGGGTCGCGAAGACAACCAGGAGGTTGGCTTAGAAGCAGCCACCCTTGAAAGAGTGCGTAATAGCTCACTGGTCAAGTGATCCTGCGCCGACAATGTAGCGGGGCTCAAGTACACCGCCGAAGCCGCGGCACTCACAC
>NZ_MVPX01000642.1:0-641 GCF_002043085.1 Gordonia sp. i37
TTCATGGTCAGGGCGTCGGCGGCGAGGAACACGAACGGGCCGGCCTCGCCCAGCGGCCGGTGACGGAAAGCCTCGATGTGCTCGTCCAACTCCTGTGCCATCCGGCTGACCTGGGACTTCGAGAGCGAGTCGATGCCCAGCTGCCGTACGAGCTTGTCCATGCGCCGGGTCGAGACCCCGGCCAGGTAGCAGTCCGCGACCACGGTGATCAGTGCGGACTCGGCCCGTTTGCGGCGCTCGAGCAGCCATTCGGGGAAGTACGTGCCGGCCCGGAGTTTGGGGATGGCCACATCGATCGTGCCGGCGCGGGTGTCCAGGGGTCGGTGGCGGTAGCCGTTGCGCTGCGCTGTCCGGTGTTCGGAGGGCTTGCCGTACTCGGCCCCGCAGACCGCGTCAGCGTCGGCGGAGAGCAGTGCGTTGATCACGGTCTGCAGCAGGTGGCGCAGCAGGTCTGGGGAGGCCTCCCCGAGAGCTTCGCGCAGCAGGCGTTCAGGGTCGACAATGTGTGGAGCGGTCATCGTGGTGATGTCCTTTCGAGAGTGCTGTGGAAGGTTCGCTCGAAGGCTCCCACGGTGACCGCGTCCGTCTCGAAGATGGTCGTGGCCACCGGGGAGGGTTACACCACTATCCGGGACTCAACT
>NZ_MVPX01000643.1:0-3522 GCF_002043085.1 Gordonia sp. i37
CGGGCCGCGTCTCGGGAACGACGGGATCACGATTCGATTAGTCGAGTTAACGATCGTGAAGCCGCAGCCGATACTCAGCGCATGAACAGCACATGGAGAAACCGGCTGGTAGCCGGAGCGCTCACGGTCGCGTCTGCGGCGGGAATGCTGGCCGACGCGGGGACCGCGTCGGCCGACGACACCTTCGGCCGGCTCGATGACCGCACCTGTCAGGGCGTCAGTCCCAACATCGTCGATCTGCCATACACCGTGGGAATCCACGCTCAGCAGACCCAGAAACCGATCGTCCACAACAGTGTGACGCTGTACTTGACCAAGCCGGTGACGTTCATCGCCCCCTACTCGGCCGGCGGCACCCTCACCTGGCGCAATCCGGTGACCGGACAGCACGGAACGCAACGATTCTCCGACTCGATCCAGCGGTACCAGCTACTGATGCCGTTCGCCGACATGTCGAGCATGCCGACGCTCTACCTCCACCCCGGGGTGGGCCCGCTCGACGTGTCGATCAGCGCTCAACCCAAGGGGTTGGTGCCGGTTGCGCCGGTGACGTGCACCGTGCGGTTCACGGTGATCTGACGGCGGGCTCAGGCCGACTGTGCGGCCAGAGCCTTCTTGCGGCGTGAGAGGACGCCGAAGGCGCCGCCGACCGATGCCAGCAGCGCGGCGACACCGACCTTCTCGTGCGCGAGCGGGTGCTTGACGACGGCGTCCAGCGAGTAGCGCCCCGGGCCGGTCAGAACGATTGCAGCAGAGGACAATCCGAGAACCGCGGGATACTCGAAACCGCCGTTCTGCGAGAAGAATCCGCTCGGGCGGTGGACGTCGGCGGCGGCGATCATCGCTGCGGTGCCGACGGCCGCCGCGACCCGGGTGCCCGCACCGAGCACGACGAGTCCGCCCGCGGCCTCACTGATGCCGGCGGCCACCGCCGACGGCTTGGCCGGCTCGAAGCCCATCTTCTCCATCCCGGCGGCGGTGCCGTCGATGCCGGGGCCGCCGAACCATCCGGCGAGTTTCTGGGTGCCGTGGGCGAACAGCGTGGCCCCGACCGCGACGCGCAGGGTCAGCAGGCCGGCATCGAGTGCCCGGGAATTCTTCGAGGTACGAGGCATGGGTGGTTCACCTTCCTAACGATAGGTCTAACAGGACTCTAGTCCGTTTACTCGGAGGCGTCGTCCCCGGGGTGGGAAGGGCCTTGGATGGACGCGGGCACAATCGGCACCATGAGCAACAACGAGCCGATCCAGGACCTGTCCGGACTCGTCGGGCATCGCTTCATCTACACCTACGCCAATGGGTGGCAGTACGAGATGTACGTGAAGAACGCGTCGACGATCGACTACCGCATTCATTCAGGGATGGTGGGTGGTCGGTGGGTGAAGGATCAACGCGTCGACCTCGTGCAGCTCGACGACGACGTGTACAAGGTGTCCTGGAACGAGCCAACCGGAACGAGCGTCGTCGTCAACGTCCTGCCGGGAAAGCGCAGACTGCACGGAACGATCTTCTTCCCACGATGGGTCGAGGAGAACGGCTCCGCCACCGTCGTGTTCCAGAACGACCACCTCGACGAGATGCGCGCCCTGCGCGACGCCGGGCCCACCTATCCGATATTCGTCGTGCCCGAGTTCGCCCGGATCACCTTGTTCGAATTCGTCGGCGCCGACGACGAGTCGGTGATTTCGGTGGCACCGGGAGCGTTGCCCGAAGGCTTTGCCGATCGGACGAATTGACGCCAATCGGAGATTGTGACGGCAATATCGCGTCGGTTCTGAGCCGGATCAACCATCGAGCCGAAGCCATTGACGTCACGCGCCTCTAACCTGGTCCCATGCATGAGCAGCCAACCGAGGAGGTCCGCGCCGTCGTGCAGCGGATCACCGGCTATCGGTTCCGCTCCCGCTTTCATCTGCGACGCCACGAGCGGGCCATCGTCGCCCGAGACGGCATGAAGCTCATTCGAATTCACCCCGCCGATCTGCTGGGTGCCCGACTTGCCCCGGCATATCCGCGCAACGACGGAAAACAGACGCCGTGGGGTGGTCACCCGGTGTTCCGTGCGCAGCACGCCACCGGAACCTGTTGTCGGGGTTGCCTTTACCGACTGCACGGGATCGCGACGGGACGCGCGCTGACGGCCGCGGAACTCGACTACGTCTGCGACGTGGTGTGCTGCTGGATCGGTATGGAGATGGCGGATGGGCCTGCTGTATCACCTCCGCCGGTCCCGCGTCGACGCTCCGCGCGGGGTTCGGGTCAGGGGACGTTGTTTTGAGGTGGCGCGTCGATCTCCTGGATGTGTGTCGACTTCGGGGATGTGTGTCCTGCAGGACGCACAGATGCCAGGTCGGCACACGTTTGCCTCTGGCAAGGGGTGACGATGGACGATGAGACGATCGACGCTGCAATGGCTGGCGAATTCGCAACCGAGACAATTGATTACGATGGTGTCCGGCCCGTCGCGGTGTATATCCCGCCGGCGAGGCCGGAGGCCATCGTTTTCGCCGGCGATGGTCAGTCGACCCGGCGTCGGGTGCAAGCGCTCGACGCGGGCACCGCCGAATCCACCATGGTGGTCGGAACGCACCGATCGGCTGATGAAACGGTGCGTCTGCAGGAGTATTCGCCGCCGATCGCGCCGGAACGGTTCGCCGCGCATGAGAGGTTCTTCGTCGGCGACGTACGACGATGGGTGGGGTCGCGGTTCGGTGTGGACCTGCCGCCGGCGCGGACTGCCGTGTTCGGAGTCTCCGCCGGGGCCGAATTGGCGCTGGCTCTCGGGCTTCGGCACCCGTCGATCTACGGCGTGGCGCTCGGCGCGTCGCCCGGTGCCGGTTACCGTTCGCCCGTGACCATGCCGGTCCAACTGCCGCGCGTGTATCTCGTCGCGGGCACCTCGGAATCGTTCTTCCTCGAGAACGCTGCGCGATGGGCGACCGCACTTCACGGAGCCGGAGCGGACGTCGTCATGCATGAGCGGGACGGATCGCACGGTGGGGCGTTCTGGAATACGGAACTCTCGCTGATGGTCCGGTGGGCGTTCGGGAAGTGAGTCCTCCACGCTGTCGGCCTCCCCGACCTGCCTCGAGCAGCGTCGGAGGGCGGGTCGATCCCTGAATGTGGGTCGACTTCGGGAATGCGTGTCCTGCAGGACACACATCGGCCGGGTCGGCACACAAACGCGCCCGTGTAGGATCTCATCCTCTTTGTCAGTCGCGAACTGGGGTTTCTCATGATCTTGTCACCTGTGGGTTCTCACTAACTTGTCAGAATCCTCAGGCCAGCACTGCTCCCCGGCCGGCGCGTCATAGTTCGAGGTTGCAGTGCTGAAGCGGCGGGTTGCTAGGAGACCGCTACGCGACGTGAACTGCGGCTTGTGAATGGTCGAACCGTCCGACCGGCTGAACAAGGGCGATCGAACGCCGGCCGGTGTCGTGGCGATGTTCCCGGATGTGACGTGTAAGGGCTCGGGACATGCTTGACGTCGTGTCGTCGGGACATCGTTGACGTCTCACGCTT
>NZ_MVPX01000644.1:0-212 GCF_002043085.1 Gordonia sp. i37
ACCAGGTCCGCGAAGAACTCGTTCCACGCCGCACCCGTCTCCGTGGTGGCCACCCTCAGCCCGAGGACTTCGCGGCGCCCGTCGGCGTTGACCCCGGTGGCGACCATGGCCACCGCGTTGATCACCCGCCCGCCCTCTCTGACTTTCATGGTCAGGGCGTCGGCGGCGAGGAACACGAACGGGCCGGCCTCGCCCAGCGGCCGGTGACGGAA
>NZ_MVPX01000645.1:0-660 GCF_002043085.1 Gordonia sp. i37
GCCGAGGAGCGCCAGCGACGAGCCTCGAGACCCCTTGTGCCGAAAGGAGTCCGGGCCACAGGCGGAACCACACCTCGACCATCGGGAGGGGATTTCACTATGGAGTTCTCAAACAACAGATGCGGTCCCGGCGATGCCGGGTGCAAGGAATCAGGTAGTGGGGCAGGGTAGGTCAGGCTGCGGCGTCGTCGAGTCGCATGGTTCTACGGTGATACGACGGCACGGGTCGGCGTTTCGGATCCACGCTGGCGGGTGGAATCAACCAGGGGCGTCGGTCGAAGCCCATGATGATGTCCCAGCCGTGGTGGTGCACATCGTCATGACAGCTGGTGCAGAGTAGGCATCCGTTGTCGAGGTCGGTGGGACCACCCTTACTCCAGTGCCGCACGTGGTGTCCTTGGCAGCGTCCGGTGTGTGCTCCGCATTTGATGCACCCACGATCGCGGACGAGTAGTGCTTTGCGTTGTCCTGGGGTGAACAGCCGTTCTTTGAGTCCGACATCGAGGGGCACGCCGTCGGTGTTGAGGATGATCTTGGTGATCGTGGTATCGCACGACAACATCCGCGCGGTGCCTTCGGTGATGGCGCCCATGTGGTGCTGGCGTGTCCCCCGTAGATCGGTCCGGCTTGTTTTAGAGTCCTGATTGCCCTGGTGAGGGC
>NZ_MVPX01000646.1:0-20907 GCF_002043085.1 Gordonia sp. i37
CCGTGAGAGCGCCACCTCTGAGACGGAGGTGGCCTAAACAAGGTCTCGACCCAGTCCAGGACGGTTCACACTGCCGCGCAACGGTGGTGGCGAACCCTGCCCGATGAGGTCACTGCCGAGCAAGCGTAAACCAGCTGCGATACGTTCTGCCGGACCCGCTCGGATGTGCGGATGCGCCCCACCGCAGATGGTCGGGCCAGTGTGATCACCGTGGCCAAACGCGAACCCCTAAGATCGCCGCCGGCTACGCCATATCCGGCTACGGTCACCGAGATGCGCACCGTGTCTCGTCAGGCGCTGGTGGCGTGGCGAGGCAACCAGTACTCGGTGCCACCGGAGGTGGCGATGAGCGAGGTCACCGTGAGCGAGCGCCTCGGTGACGGGCACATCGATATCGCCACCACCTCGGGCATCGTGATCGCTCGCCACCGACTGGCCACCGCAGGATCAGGAGCACAGGTGCGCGATCACGGCCATGTCGTCGCTCTCGACACCCTAGCCATGGCAGGCGCCTCGTCGAGTCGGCGGCCGCACCGCCGCAAGGAGCGCATCCCACCCGGCCAGGCCGCCCGTGATGCAGCAGAAGTGCTACGTCGCAACAACTCCGCCACAACCGCCGACACCTCAGCACAGGCCTCGGTGATCGACCTGAGCGTGTATGAACGCGCCGCGCAGAACAGGACCCACCTCCCATGACCACCGAGAACCCTGCAACGGATTTGAATAGTGTTGAGCCTCAGTCACAATCAGCAATATCGGTGTATCAACAACTGCGTGGTCACCTGGCTGTGCTGAAACTTGACGCTGCCGCCGAAGCGTTGCCACAGGTCCTTCAGACTGCTGGTGAGCAGGAGTGGTCGATGACCCACACTCTTGAGCACTTGTTGGGCATCGAGGTCGATGCCACCGAAGCGCGTCGGCTGGCCGGGCGGCTGCGGTTCGCGTGCCTGCCCACACCAGCGACCCTGGACGGGTTCGACTACGACGCCGCCCCCGGAGTCGATCGAGCTCTGATCCGTGAACTGGGCACCTGCGCCTACCTCGAATCTGCCACGAACGTGCTGCTCATCGGCCCACCAGGCACCGGTAAGACCCACCTGGCGGTCGGGTTGGCCCATGCCGCGGTACACGCTGGTTATCGCACGTATGTGACCACCGCGGCCGATCTGGCCGCGCGGTGCCACAAAGCCGCGATCGAGGGACGGTGGGCCACCTGCATGCGGTTCTTCGCCGGACCAACTCTGCTGGTGATCGACGAGCTCGGGTATCTGCCGCTACCGGCCGAAGCCGCATCGGCCCTGTTTCAAGTTGTGGCACAACGCTACCTGAAATCCAGCATCGTCATCACCACCAACCGATCAGTGGCCGAATGGGGCGAAGTCCTTGGTGATGCCACCGTCGCCGCCGCCATGCTCGACCGACTCCTGCACCGCTCAGTCGTCCTCAAACTCGACGGCGACTCCTACCGGCTACGCGACCACCACGCCCGCTCCCAAAACCAGCGGACAGCGGTCACACCCACCCGAAGATCGCTACAGTAGAACCCGCCCACAGGTGGGGAATTTCAGTGAACACACCTGGGGAACTTTCTTGAGCCTCGTCAACCACTGAGGCGGCCAAGGGTTGGAAGGAGCTGTGCCGGGTCACCGCGCCGAACACTCTGGTCGCGTGGGAGCAGTTACGTTAGCGGCCCGCGCGACCCACGTCTACGATGCGGCACCACCAGCTCAAGGGCGATCTGGCCACCGGTGTGCATGGGGGTGTGGTGATGGAGCAATGGCAGTACGAGGTCACCAGCTGCGGACGGGTCTGGTACCTCGTTGATGAGGCCACACACACGCTGTGGCTCAAACTCGTCAGTACTGCTCATCCCAAGCTGACCGACCGATGAATCGTGCCCCGTTGTAGGGACCACCCAGGTCGGTCCAGGGTCTTCAGTTGAACGCCCCTGTCGGCACGATCGGATATAACCGGCAAACGGCATTGGGAGGCTGGTGACTTATGGACAGCGCTGTGGTTGTGGGGAGCGTCCCGCAGTGGGTGGTGTCGGGGCAGGAGCTGCGGGCGTGGGATCAGGCCTTGGTTGAGACGACTAAGTTCAGGTGTCAGGGTTGTTCGGTCGCGATGGTGCCGAGAGCGTTTAAGCTTCGATCCACCGATTTGTATGTGTCGGGGCGGTGTGGGATAGACGAAATGCCCTGTCTGAGTGGCAGAATGGGACTTCTCTAGGGTTCCATCGGTACACGCAGAAGGGCATCTCGTAGATGCGATTGTCTCATAGTCATCCGGTCCGGTCTGCATCGTGTGATGATCCGAATCTGCTCGCTGCTGCAGGGTTGGTGCCGGTGATGGCGTTGGCCGAACGCGCCGGCCTGTCGGAGTTGGCGCGCGAGCACCTGAGCGTGCCGACCGACAAGGGCGCGAATCCGGATCGGAAAGTGTTCTCGCTGGTCGCCGGCATGGTCGCCGGCGCCGACAGCATCGACGACATGGCCGTGGTGCGGCACGGCGCGATGGGCCGGGTGTTCGACCACCCCTACGCCCCGTCCACGCTGGGATCATTCCTGCGCGAATTCCGGTTTGGGCATGTCCGCCAATTGGATGCGATCGCCACCCGGATACTGGCTGGTCTGCACGCCCACACGCCGGTCCTGGGCGGGATCGACGGCGCGGTGATGATCGACATCGACGACTCCATCATCGAAGTCCACGGGCCAGCCAAACAGGGTGCCGGGTTCGGCTATACCCGAGTGCGTGGCTTGAACTCAGCGATCACCACCCTCACGTGCGGTGAGGGTGCTCCGGTGATCGCCGCCCAGCGTCTGCGCAGAGGGGCCTGCAATTCCGCGCGCGGGGCGCACCGGTTGATCGCCGACACTCTGGCCACCGTGTCCCGGCTGCGCTCAGCTGATGCGTCGGGACCGATACTGCTACGCGCGGATTCAGCGTTCTACGTCCATCGCGCGGTGACCACCGCGCTGCGGGCCGGCGCGCAGGTGTCGGTCACCGTGCGCCAAGACAACGCGGTGCGGGCGGCGATCGCCACCATCGCCGATGATGCGTGGACGCCGATCGAGTACACCGACGCGATCTACGACGAACAGACCCAGCGGTGGATCTCGCGTGCTGAGGTCGCCGAAATACCGTTCACCGCGTTCACCTCCAAAGCCAAGCGCCTGCAGGTACCTGGGCGGCTGGTGGTGCGCCGCATCCCCGACTTTCACCCCGATGGAGACGGCCTGTTCGATGTGTGGCGTTTCCACGCGTTCTTCACCACCAGCGCTCTGGACACCGTGACCGCCGACCAGACCCACCGCGGGCACGCGATCATCGAGCAGGTCCACGCCGATCTCAAAGCCTCGGCGTTGGCGCATCTGCCATCGGGGAAGTTCTGCGCGAACGCCGCCTGGCTGGTCTGTGCGGTCATCGCGTTCAACCTCACCCGAGCCGCGGCGACCCTCGGCGGGCAACGCCTGGCGAAAGCCACCCCCTCCACGATCCGCCGTACCCTGATCTGCATACCGGCCCGCATCGCGTCCTCAGCTCGGCGCATCACGATGCACCTACCCGCCCGATGGCCATGGACTAACGAGTGGAACCTGTTGTTCGACAACACCATCGGGCTACAATACGCAGCCTAAACCCTAACCACTCGGCCCATCAGCCCCGAACCCGAAACCCAGTGAAAAACGCCGAATCCCGAGATCGGCGACTCACACATGCCCGGCGCCACCCCCAACGTGCTTAACACGTTTCACCACACCTCAGAAGGCCGACCGGTGGATCGAGGTTAAGCCGACAAACCGAGTGCAGGGGCATTTTGCGACGTGGCGGGGCAGGATGCACGACGATGACTGCGAGCTGGTCAAAGAGGTTGCGTCAGCGGGGGATTCCGACCAGTCGGGCACGTGGCGCGGCCGGAATGTTGTTTGGCCGGTTCGGCTTGTCGATGATGAGCCCCGAAAAGTGCGCGGACCAGGGGTTGATGGGCCGCTTCCGCCAGCTGAGGACCGTCGCGAGACTACGCGGCGAAGTGCTTCTGGAGACGACAACGATGCTGGCGATACTGCTACCGCGAAGTCGATCCGCCCGTTCGCACTGGCCTACCGCGATATGACGCTTGAGGAACGCAAAGAGACGCCTATTGCTCTGCCCGGAGTCGAGGCCGATCGCTATCAGTACGCGTTCAAGGGTCTTCCGAAGTGGCAGACGCAGGAGCTCCCGTGCATTCGGGTCTTCCATGGACCGCTGCGGTACACCAGCGAGCTTCGCGACGAGGCCGGGGCGTTTCATATCGAGCTGTATGCGGGCGGGGAGTACGAGGATGGCGGTTTCGGTGCTCCGTGGACGCTCGTGTTGGCGCACGGTGAGTGGTCAGCGAGAGCCCGCGCGTTGCTAGTCGATGAGTTTGAGTCAGCCCGCCAGGAGGCTAGAACGAGCAGGCAAATCCCGCAGGTGTATGCGCTCGCCCGACAGGATGCAGACAATGTGAACCTGCTCCATGTCGATCGGCGTTCACGCATCGCGTTCACAAAGCAGCAGCAGAAGTAGCGTCGCGTGGCGGAGTGAGGGCCTTCGGCCCAGGAACCAATCGATCCGCTGACGTGACGGTGCTCCGCCGGCCTTTGTGGTTGCATGTGCGAGTATCGGCCGTGATGGGTGTCGATTGCCGTAGGGAATCGGTTGTGTGGCAGGGGGTTTAATTCTGTTGTGCGGTATTATGTTTCATGTGGGAGTTAGAGCGCGCCCGTAGGGCGGCCAGTGGGTGTTGGGTGCAGGGTCGGCCGCAGGCGCGGGGACGTCAGTGGCCCGATACCCAGACCAGGTGCGCGGTGGCGGGAACACCTTCACCGGGACGCTCTGCTTCTCCCGTAACTCCGTCGTTAATCGGGACCAGCAACCTGGCGTTTGCGCAGGGCACTGATCCTTGCAGGTCGCGCCATGCTGCTGGAGCCGGGCGCTGGTGACTAAGCGTCAGGGGGCGGTACGTACCGACGCGGTATCGGTCCACTAGCGAGTCAGCAGTGGGGGCAGGGAGACGACAAAGCTCACAGGCGGACACCAGTTGCCGCCATCGCGGCCTCGACGGCTTCAGGTTCCCCCTACAAAAAGGCTGGTTACCTACGGGGCGGTAGTAGCACTGCCGGCGATCCCGCAGGCAGCGGACGACGACCCACCCCGTGATTGACAGAACACGCAATACCAAAGTTCTCGTCGCAACTCGCGGCAGTTCGGATCGACACGTGATGCCCGTGACCGGCAACATGCCGATGCCTATTGTGCGGTGAGGCCGCCGTCGATGACGTGTTCGCTTCCGGTCACGTACGACGAGGCGTCGGACGCCAGCCAGAGCACCAGTTCCGTCACTTCTTCGGGTTCGGCCATACGGCCCAGGGTGATCATGGATGCGATCCCGCCGCCTTCGGCGTCGGTGGCTGCCTTCATCATCGGGGTCTTGATGTAGCCGGGGTGCACTGAGTTGACGCGAATCTTGTCCTTGCCGTAGGAAACTGCTGCGTGCTTGGTCATGCCTCGCGACGCGAACTTGCTACCGACGTAGGCGATGTTGGGAGCTCCCACGATCGAGACGAGGCCGGCCACTGATGATACGTTGATGATCGAGCCGCCACCGGCACGCTGCATGAACGGAACCACTGTCTTCATTCCGAAAAACTGAGAGTGCTGGTTCACAGCGCAGACGTGCAAGTAGGCCTCTTCGCTGAATTCGACTGTGTCGCTGACGGGTCCGATGATTCCCGCGTTGTTGACCAAGATGTTGACGTGGCCAAACTGTCGGGCGGCTTCGTCGGCGATCCTGGTCCATTCGGAAAGTGACGTCACGTCCGCTTGGATGAAGTAGGCGTTGGACCCCAGTTGACCGGCGATGTCCTTGCCCGCCTGGTCGTTGATGTCTACCAGGAGCACTTTCGCTCCTTCGGCGACGAACCGGCGAGCGTGGGCCTCGCCCATGCCTTGTGACGCTCCGGTGATGATGGCTACTTTGTCGTCGATCTGGCCCATCTGTGGACCTCCCTATCGTGCTTCGTGGGTGCATTGTCTTGATCCGACGTGGCGATGGGTCAGCTCGGTTGCGGACTCGCGGGCTCGGACGGCCGCGCCTCGGTCGGCGCGTGGCTGAGTCGCCTGAGGTATGTAGCCGCGATGACGGCGATCACCAGGAGCACAACCGTCGCCAGATACAGGCTGCGGATCGACGCGAACGACAGTGCATATCCGGCGAGGATCGGAGCAACAATGGCTCCGACTCGGGCCACGCCGATCATCGAGCCCATGCCTCGGGTACGCGCGAGGACTGGATAGACCAGTGTGCTGGTGACGGTGGCCGCCATGGCGCCGTAGATGGTGAGCCCGAGCAGTAACGCGAGAATCAGTGCCGCCGAACCCTTAAGCGTCAGAGCAAATCCCACCATCGCCAGCGCGCCGATCAAGGAGCCCGTCACCGCGTAACGGGCGGGGATGACCCTATGGCCGATCGCTGCGTACAGAGCCGCGCCGGCAAGCGTTCCGAGGGAGACCATCAGGCCGGCCAGGGCTCCATCTGCCTTGTCCGAGGTCGCATCGGTGACAAGCTTTGGAGTCCACGAGCTGACGAAATAGAAGGCTGCGGACAGTGCTCCGTACAACGCCCACAGGCACAGAGTGGTTGTGCGGAGTTCACGGCCGAGTAGGCGAACCTTGCTCGCAGGCGCCTCCGCGGGCGCCGCCGGGGTTGGCTCGGAGAGGACGCTGTCCTTGTCCATACCGAGCCGAGCGAGAATCTGGGATGCTCGTTCCTTCGACTCCGGATCGCCCCGACTGAGCAGGAACGCCGTTGACTCGGGCATGAACATCGCTGTGAAACCCAGGGCGATGACGCAGAGCACCAGTCCGATCCAGAACATCCCCTGCCAGGAGCCGCCAACCGCGGAGAGCAGCCCGGTGCTGGCCAGTCCTGCGATGGTGCTTCCTAGCGGATATCCCAGCATGACAACGCCTACCGCGAAACTTCGCCAGCTGGCAGGCACGACCTCAGGGGCCAAGACCACAACGACGGTCGCGATGGTTCCAACGGCGATACCTGTGATGAGTCGAGACCCGATAAGAGTCCAGTAGTTCGGTGCCAACGCAGACGCGGTCAGACCGGCCGCGTTGAGCGCGAGTGCTTGCAGAAGGACCAGACGCCGGCCGTAACGGTCGGCGAGTGGTGCGAAAGCAATAGAGCCGATACCCATACCCACCAGGGCTGCGCTGAGGAGGTAGCCCTTCATCGCGTCCGAGGCGAAGTCATCGGGAAGATGAGGAAGAGCGAATCCCATGATGAAGATGTCGTAGCCATCGAGTGCGTTGAGCAGGGTGCACATGAGGATGACGACGATCTGGAAGGGACGCAGCGGGGGACGGGACAATTGCGTTTCGCGACTCATGGCGCGCCTTTCGTTGAGTGGCACCAAGACCGAAGAAGGGGCTCAAGCACGGAGCAACACGCGTTGTCATAACGAGAAACTGCGAGCTCCGTGAAGGACTGCCGCAGCTCCTGCACGTCGCCCAGCGACCGGCGGCCGGGAGTGCGCATATTGAATCGGACGGACGATTCAATAATGGAGGGAGTGTAGGACTGGTCACTCTTCCGAGTCAAGAAGTCCGTCGACACAGTGTCGGAACCTTTGACGGTTTCACCACCGTTCGGACAGTGATCCACATGACATGGCGCCGACCACCCCGGTATTGACCACAATGTCGCGCGGGTCATAGTATGTATTGAATCGAGCAACCGATTCAATAACCCACGGAGGGGCATGTGATCCAGACCGACGAGCTTATTCGTGGTGGCATGGCGTGGTCGGCTGAGCAGCGGGCCGACTTCGTGCGCGTCGGCGACTGGCGCGACATTACCTTCCTGGACGACTTTCTCGAGCGTGCATCCACGCACCCCGAGAAGACCGCCATCGTCTCCTACCGTCGAGATGCCGAGACGACGAGGGTCTCCTATGGACAGTTGCTTCGCCTAGTGAACCGATTTGCCACCAAGATGATCGAGCTGGGTGTGGCCAAGGGCGACGTGGTGACCATCCAGGTAGCCAACGGTTGGGAGGGTCCCGCGCTCGCACTGGCAGCAATGCGTGCAGGTGCTGTTCCCAACCCGATTCCCATCATCTACCGAGAGCATGAGCTCCGGTTCATGGTCGACCACGCGCGGTCCAAACTTTTCTTCGTGCCCGCCCTGTTCCGTGGGTACGACTATGCCGCGATGGGTGCCGCGCTGTTGAACGAGATCGACACCCTCGAGCACGTTTTCGTGCTTGGTCAAACCGGCGGCGGTTCGGGGCTCGAATCGTTTGCTACAGCGTTCGAGACCGGGGAAATCGCGGTCGATGAGCACCAACTCGATGAACTCCGGCCCCACCCCGATGATCCTGCGATGCTGGTGTTCACTTCGGGGACCACCGGTGTCCCGAAAGCGGCGCTGCACTCCTACAACACCGCGTGGTCGGGGTATCAGCGTGTGATCACGACAGCGCTGGCGCTGACCGAGGACGATGTTGCTTTCATGGCGTCGACCATCGGCCATCTCACTGGTTTCATCCATGGGATGCTCGTACCGCTGTCTTCGGGTCAGAAAGTTGTGTACCAAGACCTTTGGGATGTCGAAGAGATGCTCAGCATCCTTGACAGCGAGCAGATCACGTGGACCCTGTCGGCGACGACCTTCGCGCTCGACATGCTCGACGTCGCCGCCAAACGAGGCATCGACAATGTCCGACTCCGCGCCTTCGCCTGCGGCGGCGCCGCTATCCCGCCACCGCTCGCTCATGCGATGCGCAATGTGTTCGATTGCAGCCTGGTGTCTCTGTGGGGTTGCTCGGAGACGGGCATCGCCTCGATCCACAGCCTCGACGCCTCCGTTGAAACACTCTCACTCAGTGACGGGTTCCAGGTCCCCTGGCAGCAGGTGCGAATCGTCGACGACGCCGAAGTCCCGGTCGAGCGGGGTGCGGTAGGGCGTCTGCAGGTCCACGGGCCCAGCGTGTTCCTCGGCTACTACCGCCAGCCTGACCTGACTGCGGCCGCGTTCACCAACGACAACTGGTTCGATACTGGAGACCTCGGCCGGATCACCCCCGACGGTGGAATCCGGATCGCGGGACGTACCAAGGACATCATTGTCCGAGGTGGACAAAATATCTCGGCACTTGAGGTCGAGAACGCGCTGTTCGATCACCCCAAGGTGCACGAGGTCGCAGTGGTACCCTATCCCGACCAGAGACTGGGCGAGAAAGTGTGCGCAGCAGTGGTTCCGAATGGGGAAGCACCTACCCTCGCCGAACTGACTGCGCACCTGGATGCAGCAGGCCTCGCGAAACCTCTGTGGCCGCAGCGGCTGCTGATCCTCGACGCGATGCCGCGCACGCCGTCGGGTAAGATCCAGAAGTTCGTCCTTACCGACAGCCTGGCGAAAGCGGACCTCGCCGGAGACGCCCAGTGAGCACTTCGCCCACTACCGTCGATGCTGGCCGGCAGTCCACCCTGGCAACCGTTGGATTGTGGACGCCGCACTTGGACTCTCTCCCCATACCCGAGGCACAACGGATCGCCAAGGAGGTCGAGGACCTCGGGGTCGAGATGATGTGGGTGCCCGGGGACGCCGCGCGCGAGGCGCTTACTGCCGCGTCGGCCTACCTCGCCGCCACCGACACGCTGACGGTTGGTAGCGGCGTGGCCAGTATCTATGCTCGCGATCCGTTGGCGATGGCAGCAGGACGCAGAGCGTTGGAGGAGCAGTTTGGCGACCGTTATCACCTGGGCCTGGGTGTAAGTCATTCCTCGTTTGTGGCTCGCCGTGGTCAGATATACCAGCGACCGTTGGCGGCGATGAACGACTATCTCGATCGGATGGCCGCTGCCGCGTCGACTCGCCATGAGGTCCAAGGCGCCACACGGACCGTCCTCGGTGCGCTGGGCCCCCGAATGCAGGACATCGCCGCCGAGAAGGCCGACGGCGTCCTGACCTACAACGCATCGGTGTCCCATACTCGGGCGACACGAGAGCGCCTCGGCGGCGATGCCCTGGTCGTGGTGACCCAAGTCGTCTGCGATGTCAGGTCTGACGACGAGGGTGATCGTCTGGCTCGCGAATATCTCGCGTTCTACCTACAGCTGCCGAACTACGTGAACCACTTCCGCCGGCTCGGGTTCACTGACCGGGATTTCGCCGACGGAGGGAGCGCAGCCCTGGTCAGTGAGCTGTTTGTGTGGGGAATCGATCGTGTGACGCAACGGGTCGGTGACCACTTGGCTGCGGGAGCCGACCAGGTAGTACTCAACGTCGTCGCCGCCGACAGGAAGACACCCCCTGTGCGCGCATGGTCCGACATCGCCACGGTGGCAGCACGAATCGAGGAAGCGCGATGAGCACGCAGGGCGTCACGATGATCACCGGCGCCAGCTCGGGCCTGGGCGAGGGTATGTCCAGAGAGCTGGCCGACCGCGGCCACGACCTGGTGCTGTTCGCCAGACGAATCGACCGGCTCACAGAGATCGCCACGGAGATCGAACACCAGTCGTCCAGCTCGGTCGACGTTCGCGCCCTCGACGTCAACGACCACACCGCAGTCTTCGACGAGTTTCAAGCGGCAGCGGACCGTCACGGCCACATCAGCCGCGTCGTGGTGAACGCCGGGATCGGGAAGGGGGGCAGGATCGGCGCGGGGCGATTCACAGCCAACCGCGACACCCTGATGACCAACGCGATTGGCGCCCTCGCGCAGATCGAGGCCGCGATGGAACTGTTCTACTCCCAGGGGTCCGGACACTTGGTGGTGATGTCATCGGTGACCTCCGGTCGCGGTCTTCCCGGCCCGATGAACGCCTACGCCGCCGGCAAAGCAGCGCTCACCCAGATCGCCGCCGGCATTCGACTCGATGTGGCCGCCAAGCAGCTTCCGATCAAGATCACCACACTGCGCCCGGGCTACATCGAATCCGAGATGCAGGACCGCACCGGCCGCAAACACCCCCTTCTGGTCGATGCCCAGACCGGAGCGCGAGCACTCGCCGACGCCATCGACCGGGGCAAAGCCGAAGAATGCGTACCCCGATGGCCTTGGACGGCCTACAGCGCACTCATCAACCACGCTCCCCGCCCACTTCTGAACCGACTTCTATAGCAGCAGAACGGATTTGCGTAATGACCGATTCGTACGTGACCCTCGATCGCCGCGGCGACACCGCGGTGGTCACCATCGACAATCCGCCGGTGAACGCCTTGCACCCCGACGTCGCAGACGCCATCGCGGCTGCCGCACAGAAGGTCGAGGACGACACTTCCTTCCGATCGATGATCCTCACCGGGCGGGGACGGTGCTTTGTCGCCGGCGGCGACATCAGATACTTCACGAGCATCGACCGTGCCGGCGCGGCTCGGATGGCTCTGCGAGTGCAGGCCATGCAGGAACGCCTGTTCTCTCTCCGGGTGCCGGTGATAGCGGTCCTCAACGGTCATGCGCTCGGCGGCGGGTGCGAACTCATGCTCTCCTGCGACATCGTCATCGCTTCGTCGGCCGCTACCATCGGCATGACCGAAGTCAGCCTGGGACTCATCCCTGGCGCCGGCGGTACGCAGATGCTGTTCACCGCCCTGCCGGCCGGCACCGCCAAACGAATGCTCTTCACTGGCGACCGGATTTCTGGCACCGAGGCGCACGAGTTGGGCCTGGTGGACGCGGTTCACGAACCCGAGGCGGTCCTCGACGAGGCTCTGGCGGTGTGCGATCGGATCAACCAAGCAGGCCCCCTCGCTGTCGAAGCGGCGAAGCGGTCGGCCAATCATCGGCTTCGCCACTCACTCGACGAGGGCCATCGACGAGAAGTCGAAATCTTTTCGGCACTGTTCGACACCGACGATCACCGTGAAGGCATCACCGCCTTCATCGACCGACGCACCCCCCAGTACCGCAGGCAGTGACATGACAGACCAGATCACCACCACATGAACGGAGACCCGATGGCAGCGCACGCTGTGGACGTTGCAGGCGGCGAGAAACAAGCGCCGGTCGCGGTCGTGACCGGCGGCGCCGGCGGTCTCGGACGGTCGGTGTGCCATCGGCTGGCCCGTTCCGGCCACCACGTCTGCGTCCTCGACATCGACGCGGACAGCGCCGAATCGACCGCCGTTGACGTACGCAACGCCGGTGGCCGAGCGTCGGCACACCCGGGAGACCTCACCGACAGAGACTTCATCGAGTCGACCAACTCATCCATCACCGACACCTACGGCGCGCCGACGACGCTGATCACCCTCGCCGGCGCGGTACGTAATGCCGTGCTGTCCAAGATCACCGAGGACGACTTCTCGCTCGTCCTGGACACCCACCTTCGCGCGACCTTCCGCTGCGTGCAGATCTTCGCTCCCGCGATGAAGAAGGCCCAGCATGGGCGAGTGGTCACCACGAGTTCAGTCGCCGCGCGCGGCACTGTTGCCGGCATCAGTTATGGCGCGGCCAAAGGCGGCATCGAAGCCTTGACGCGCTCGGCAGCAATCGAACTGGCCCCCTTTGGTGTCACGGTCAACTGCGTGGCACCCGGCGTCGTGGCCACCGGGATGTTTCTGAACACGCCCGAGGATTTCCGCCTTCGTCAAGCCGAGTCGATCCCCATGAAGCGAGCAGCCGATCCCGACGAGATCGCATCGTGTATCGAGTTTCTCACCTCCGCGGGCGCGGCCTATGTCACCGGCCAGACACTCACCATCGACGGCGGGCTCTCGGTGGGGCCGTTCAAGTAAATCCCGACCTCGGCACAACGCCCCCGACGAGCACTGGCGCCCATCTCCACGGAGGTGAGCGCCAGTGCTTCGTTGCGCATCTGCGGGTTACCTACAAACAAAAAATACGTAGTCATCTCCGTATGTGTGCGGTGCCACACTCGGAGCGGGTCGTGAGACTGTAGTCACAGCGACATTGAATCGAGCGGACGTTTCATACCGTCGATCGGTTGCAGCCCGTGACTCACAGAGAAAGCAGATTCTGCCGATGACCACTACCACTCCGGCAATGCCCGACGTACTGTCCGCGGAGTTCGCCGAGAACCCTCACAAGTACTACAAGATCATGCGGGACCACTACCCGCTGCTGCATCACGAAGCGAGTGGCTACTACTTCGTCAGCCGGTACGAGGACGTGGCGCGGGGGTACCGCGATTCCGACGTTTTCAGCAACGAGAACTACGGGTTCCAGATGGAGCCGGTGATCGGCCGCACGGTGATCCAGATGTCGGGCCGCGAGCACGCGGTGAATCGCCAGCTCATCACGCCGGCACTGCGCGGACAGTACCTGAACGATCTGCTGCCCGAGGTGGACAAGATCGCCGAAGAGATGATCGCGAAGCTCGACGACGAGGCCGAAGACGGTGTTGTCGATGTCGTCGAGAGCTTCACCAAGTGGTTCCCGATCAACGTCATCATCCGCATGCTCGATCTCCCGGCGGCGGATCTGCCGAAGTTCCACGACTGGTACTCCTCGCTGATGGCTTTCCTCGCCAACTTGACGCAGGATCCCGCCATTCACGAGTGGGGTATGCGGACCCAGCGCGACTATCCCGCCTACATTCTTCCGATCATTGCCGAGCGCCGACAGAACCCGGGAGACGACCTCATCTCGCGGCTCTGCCAGACCGAACTCGAGGGCGAGACGCTCTCGGATGAGCAGATCAAGGCACTCATCGGGCTTCTGCTGATCGCTGGCGGCGAGACAACGGACAAGGCGATCGCCAGCACCCTCAAGCACCTGATGCTCAACCCTGAGCAGCTCGAGGCTGTCAAGGCCGACCCGTCGCTGGCGACACAGGCTCTGGTCGAGAACCTGAGGTACCATCCGCCGGTCCAGATCATCCTGCGCACCGCGACCCAGGACGTCGAGGTCGCCGGCGGCCTGATCCCGGCGGGCAGTGTGGTCGCGTGTGTCAACGGCGCCGCCAACCGCGACGAGCGCCAGTACCCCGATCCGGACCGCTTCGACATCTTCCGGGACGACATCTCACTCAAGTCCGCGTTCGGCGGATCTGCCGATCACATCGCATTCGCGCTCGGTCGGCATTTCTGCGTGGGTTCCCTGCTGGCCAAGCGCGAGGCCGAAACCGCGTTGAACCTCCTCCTCGCGAAGTACCCGGATCTTCATTTCCCCGACGGCTACGAGCCGCAGGACGCCGGTCTGTTCACCCGCGGACCCGAGTCGCTGCTCATCGCCATCTCATGACCCACTCGACAGACTTCGTTTCAAAGGAGCACGACCCATCATGACCACGACCGCGCCCCAGGACGTCGCTGAGCAGAGCGCAGACAGCCAGCCCCACTACTCGATGTTCATCGACGGCGCCGACGTCGACAGCTCGGAGCATTACGAGCTGAGGAACCCCGCCACGGGTCAGGTGTTCGCCACCGTCGCCAAGGGCGATACCTCCCACGCCGACACCGCCGTCGCAGCCGCCAAACGCACCTTCGAATCCGGCGAGTGGCGAAACCTGCCCGCCGGTCGCCGGGCCGAGATCCTCGAGGCTGCCGCCGCCCGGATCGAAAGTCGCGGCGAGGAACTCACGCTGCTGGCAACCATCGAGGGCGGCGCCCCGCTGCGTCTGTCGAACGCCTTCGTCGCCGGCATGCCGGTCAGCAATCTGCGTTACTTCGCCGAGCAACTGCGCAAGTATGAGTTCGAGTCTGCCGGCCCGATCACCGGTCCGATCCTGGCCGCAGGAAAGATCAAGAGGGAACCGCTAGGCGTGTGCGTAAGCATCGTCCCGTGGAACTTCCCGGTGGCGCTGGCGGTGTGGAAGATCGGTCCGGCGCTGGCCGCCGGAAACTCGGTCGTACTCAAGACCGATGAGAAGACACCGATCGTGTCGACCATCCTCGCGCAGGAACTGCACGCAGCAGGGGTTCCCGCAGGTGTCTTCAATGTCGTCACCGGCGACGGCGAGGTGGTGGGCGCCCATTTGACAGAGCATCCCGACGTTCGCAAGATCTCCTTCACGGGATCCACCGCGGTTGGCAAGCAGGTGGCCTCTGCCAGTACCAGCAACCTCAAGAGGGTGACCCTCGAGCTCGGCGGTAAGGGCGCAAACATCGTTCTTCCTGATGCCGATCTACGTCTGGCGGTGGACGGCTCGTTGTGGGCGTTCCTGATGCATGCCGGTCAGGCGTGCGAATCGGGAACGCGCTTGCTGCTGCCGGCAGAGATCCATGACGAGTTCGTGGACCGGATGATTGCCCGGCTGAAGACCATCCATATCGGTGATCCCGCCGACCCGGCGACCGACCTCGGGCCGTTGATCAGCGCCGAACAGCGCGATCGAGTCCTGAGCTACATCGACATCGCCAAGCAAGAGGGCGCGACGGTCAGCTATGGCGGTGGCGTCCCGGCCGGGGATCAGTACCAGAACGGCTACTGGGTTGAGCCAACCATCCTCACCGGCGTCACCAACGACATGCAGGTGGCGCGTGAGGAAGTCTTCGGCCCCGTGCTCGCGGTGATCCGGTACGACTCAATCGACGAAGCCATCAAGATCGCCAACGACACCGAGTACGGCCTTTCGGCCGGACTCTGGAGTCGCGATACCACCGCCGCCCTCGAGATCGCCGACAAGATCGAGGCGGGATCGGTATGGATCAACGACTGGCATATGGGCAACGAGCAGTACCCCTTCGGCGGGTTCAAGCAGAGCGGCGTCGGCCGAGAACTCGGCGCGCACGCCTTCGATGCCTACACCGAAGTTAAGTCGGTGCAGTTCGCCATCGACCCCCGAGTGGAGTACCGCGCCTACGGACTGCTCTTGTCCGAGCCGGCCCCCACCGAATAGCCCACTCGCACAACACACCCACATCACGCTGTTCTGACTTACCTGGAGACCCGACATGAAAACGCAAGCTGCAGTCCTGTACGAAGCCGGCAAGCCGTTCGAGATCGAAGAACTCGAAGTGGTAGCGCCCGACGACTACGAAGTCCTCGTCCGCTACGACTACTCCGGGTTATGCCACTCCGATCTGCACATGGTCAAGGGGCACCTGCCATTCCGCGCACCGATGGTGTTCGGCCACGAGGGATCAGGCGAAATCCTCGAGGTCGGCGCCAAGGTCAGCAACGTCGAAGTCGGTGACCACTTCGTCGCGTCCTTCTTTCCCGTGTGCGGGCGGTGCCGATGGTGTGCGACCGGAAACTCGCGCCTGTGTGACATGGGCGCAAACGGACTCGAAGGGTTCCTGCCGGGTGGCCGGTTCCCCTTCCAGGGCAAGGCCGGCGAATACGGCTCGATGATGACGGTGGGCACCTTCAGTCAGTACGCCACGATCCACCAGGATTCTGTGGTGAAGATCGACAACGACCTTCCGCTGGACAAGGCAGCACTCGTCGGATGTGGAGTTCCGACCGGCTGGGGATCCGCGGTCAACTCCGCGAACGTCCGTGCCGGAGACACAGTGGTCATCTACGGCATCGGCGGCATCGGCACCAACGCAGTTCAGGGCGCCGCCTACGCCGGCGCCCAGCACCTCATCGCAGTCGATCCCGTACCGTCCAAGCGAGACAATGCGAAGCGATTCGGCGCCACTCACACCGCGGGCTCGGCCGAAGAGGCTCTTGCGCTGGTCACCGAACTCACCCGTGGCGTCGGGGCTGACAGCACGATCATCACGATCGACCAGTTGACCGCCGAATCGGTCTCCGATGCCGCAGCCGCCACCTCTAAGGGAGGGACGATCGTCATCACCTCGATGGGACAGTACGAAGAGGACACGATTCAGCTGTCCGGAGTGCAGCTGGCGCTGTGGGGAAAGACCATCGCGGGGTCGCTGTACGGCGGGTGCAACCCCGTACACGACATCCCCAAGTTGCTGAATCTGTACCGCACCGGTCACGTCAAGCTCGACGAGCTGATCACGCAGACGTACTCCCTGGATCAGGTGAATCAGGGCTACGCCGATCTTGACAACCACAAGAACATCCGAGGCGTCATCGTCCACGAGCACTGACGGCGGTACTGGGAGTTCGCACATAACTATTTGGTACGAATGGTGAAATCATGGCGTTTGTAATCTCCGGTGCTTGCACCGACGTCCTCGACAAGAGTTGTATTGAAGCCTGTCCGGTTCATTGCATCTACCAGGGCGAACGGAAGATGTACGTGCAACCCGACGAATGCATCGACTGCGGTGCGTGCGAACCCAATTGCCCCGTCGAGGCGATCGCCTATGAGTTCGAGGTTCCCGACGACCAGCAAGAACACATCCAGGACAACCGGGACTTCTTTTACCTCCCGCTGCCTGGCCGGGATCAGGCCCTCGGCGTGATCGGAGACGCACGCGACTTCGGCAAGGCTGGAGTTGACACTCCGCTGGTCGCGGAATCACCCCGGTCGTAGCGGCATCCGTTGTGCCGGACTGCAAACGCGCAGTCCGGCACAACGGAACTCGACTCGCACAGAGACATTCAAAGCAGGAGCACAAGGTGGACAACCAATTTCGCATCGCCGTCATCGGATCGGGCCCGGCCGGCCTCTATGCCGCGGAGGAGCTCGTCCGAGCCACAGACGCCGACATCCATGTCGACCTCATCGACAGGCTCCCGACTCCCTATGGACTCGTGCGCTACGGCGTCGCTCCTGACCACCCGCGCATCAAATCGGTGACGAAGAGCCTGCAGAAGATCCTGGAACATCCGCGAATTCGATTCCTGGGCAATGTCGAGTACGGCAGAGACCTCACCCGCACCGACCTCGACGCCGACTATCACGGAGTCATTTTCGCAACAGGGGCCTCGCTGGATCGCCGCCTGAACATCCCCGGCGAGGATCTGCAGGGCAGCACCTCAGCCACGAAGTTCGTGGCTTGGTACTCCGGACATCCCGACAGCACCGGCGACTTCTCTCTCGATGCCACCAGTGCGGTGGTCGTCGGAGCAGGCAATGTCGCCCTCGACGTCGCCCGGATTCTCGTGAAAGCAGGTGATGCACTGCGCAGCACCGACATTCCAGGCGCGGTACTGGACCATCTCGGAGTCAGCCGAGTGGAGCATGTGCACATCCTGTGCCGCCGCGGCCCGCAATTCGCAAAGTTCACGACAAAGGAACTCCGCGAACTCCGGGCACTCGACGATGTCGACGTGATCGTGGACCCCTCAGCCCTCGACGGGATTGACGAGACCGATCTCGACAAGCCGACCCTGACCAACCTACGGGTATTCCGCGAGTTCGCCGACAACCGACGGACAGGGGCTCGTCGCACCATCGAATTCCATTTCTCGTCCAAACCGGTCGAGATTCTCGGCGACGCCGGCAACACTGTCCGAGCCGTCACCGTGGAGCGCACAGACACCCCGGCAACCGCGGGCACCGCGCAGACACAGGAGCTTTCAGCGCAACTTGTGCTCCGTTCCGTGGGGTACCGCGGTAGAGCGCTCCCGGACCTACCTTTCGAAGCCGAGCGCGGGATCATCCCCAACATCGACGGGCGGATCATCAACGCCGACGGCGGCGACGTGTCCGGCTACTACGTCTCCGGATGGTGTAAGCGGGGGCCGTCCGGGGTGATCGGTACCAATCGAATCGACTCAGCCCAGACTGTCGAGGCGGTCCTCGACGACATCCGCTCGGGAAAGCTGAGTGGAGATGTCGACCTGACGGGCGATCCGGCATGGCTTGCCCGCCACGGTCATACCGTCATCGACTACGGCGGATGGCTCTACATCGACGCGGAGGAGCTCGATCGAGGGTCGGCGCAAGGCCGAGAGCGGACGAAGATCTCGGACTGGGAGACCCTCCGACGGATCGGTCTCGCCAGGGCGGTCACCTCTGTGTGACCCCAGGCAGGGCCGGGGTTGTCATGTCGAGGTTACGACCCCGGCCAACCGGCGGGCCAGCTCGACATAGCCGGCGGTGATCTCCTCAAGGCCGAGCGGGCCGGCGGGGTCATACCAACCGGAGATGGCCGTGAGCATCGCCAGCAGCGAGGCGCTGGTGAGTGTCACGTCGATGACCGCAAAGTCCCCCGATTCCTCGCCTTGCGCGAGGATCTTGTGCAGATTCAGGTCGAATCTGTCTCGTAGCTCACTGTAGGCCAGGTGGCGATCGCGCGATAACGCCCGGGTTTCGATACTCGCGATGAACGTTTCCTTGTGCCGCGTCACATGCCACTTGACGAGAATGCGCACAAAGGTGTCCAGACGTGCCACCGGATCTGATTCGGGTGTGGCGGCCAGGGCACTTTCGAGATCGTCGACAATCTCTTCCAGCAAGTCCGACAGCAGACGGAACAGAAAGTCCTCTTTGCTCTTGAAATGGTAGTAGAGGGCGCTGGAGGTGAGATCGGCAGACTCGGCGAGCCGGCGGGTGTTCATGGCGTCGTATCCGAACTCATACAACAGATCCACTCCGGCTGCGCGGATGCGTGGCCACGTCGACTCGCGAGTCGATCCGACCTTCCTCACTTCAACTCCTACTCGCCGGTGCTGACGGGACGGCGGCGCCGCCAGAGTCTTCGACGGGAACTGGCGCGGGAACGGTCAGACCCACATCCATCGGGTCAGAAACGAACCAACGGGTGACCGTCCGACTCCTGATGTACCACCGGCCGTCGATCTTCGAATAATGGTCATCGTAACTTGCCGCCACCAGGCATGGCTGCTGGTCATGGGTGACACAGATCGCGAAGGAGTCGCTAATACCGGTCGCATCGCCCTCAGACTGGAACTCCACGATGTGATTCGTTGTCCAGTGACGAGTGCTTGCATAGGCACCGCTGACAAACCCGATCGCCTGGCGCAATTCCTCCTTCCCGTGGAAGCGTCCACTACGCCTTCCGACGATGTAATTGCCGTCCTCGGTCCAGATACCGAGGAACACGTCGCGGTCACGCCGGTCAATACCCACGCAGTACCGCGCCGCAAGCTCGTTGATCGCCAGTTGGTCCGCGACCCGAACCACTTCTTCTGTATGCGCAGAACTCACGATCGCACCTCCGCCCCGGGGGCCGTCGCGACGCGATCACTCGGTTCGTGACACGGCTGCTCCGCCGAAGCGGAGGCATGGAATCGCGCCAGTTGACGGTCACGCTTGGCCACCCAGCTGCGGCTCTGCACCGCCAACAGTGAGTACCGATCCGTGGAATCGGGGGCCAGGGTGTCACAAGCGCGGAGGGGCCACGACGGGTCTACCAGGGCTTGTCGTCCCAGGGCCACCAGGTCGGCCGCGCCACTCGTAACGATGTCGTCGGCTTGGTGTGGATCGACGACCATCCCCACTGCCATGGTCGCGATATGCGCCTCGGCACGCACCGCCTGTGCGAACTCCACCTGATAACCCGGACCGATGGGCCGGGAGTACCCACTGCCGATCCCTCCGGACGAACAGTCGATCACGTCCACACCGGCGCACGCGAACGCACAGGCGATCTCCACCGAGTCCTCGACGGTGAGTCCACCCGGTGAATTGTCGACAACGGACAGGCGAACCAGCAGAGGACGGTCGTCGGGCCATACCGCCCTGACCGCGTCAACGACGGCAAGTGGGTATCGCATGCGGTTGCGCAGCGAACCACCGAACTCATCGGTTCGTGTATTACTCAGGGGCGACAAGAAGCTGTGCAGGAGGTATCCGTGCGCGGCATGGATCTCGAGGACGTCGAAGCCGGCGTTTGCGGCGCGTTTCGCCGCAGCGACCCAGTCGCGCAGTTGTTGTTCGAGATCAGACGACGTGAGAGCGTTGGGGCGTTGCCAGCCCGGTGCGTGTGGTTCGTCGGTCACCGACTCGATGGGCCACTGAGAGGCAGGGCGCCGGTCCTCCTCGCTGACCCATGGGGGGGGTGTTGCCGACTTTGCTCCGGCGTGGCCGAGCTGGACCCCGGCAGTGGCGCCCAGCGAATGGAGAAGA
>NZ_MVPX01000647.1:0-12358 GCF_002043085.1 Gordonia sp. i37
AGTGTTGCCGACTTTGCTCCGGCGTGGCCGAGCTGGACCCCGGCAGTGGCGCCCAGCGAATGGAGAAGATTGACGATCCGCGCCATCGGCAGGACCTGGGTGTCCGACCATAGACCGAGGTCCCCGTAGGTCAATCGGCCCTGGGGGCTGATCGCAGTTGCCTCAGTCATAACCACACCGAAGCCACCCATCGCAAAACGACCGAGATGGGCGATGTGATAGTCACCGGCAAAGCCGTCGACAGCCGAGTACTGGCACATCGGGGACACGACAGTACGGTTTCGTGCGGTCACACCCCGAGATGTCCAGGGGTCGAACAGGTGCGCTGGCTGGGGCACGGAAACTCCTCGCATTGACCACGCCGAATTATGAATCGGTCGCATGGTTAATTAACCATAGCAGTGCGACAGTGTCCGTCAATATCTGCCGGAGGGCAGGTGCTGATCCTCGAAATTCCTGCTCACCCAGTTGGCCAACTGTGTGCGCGACCGGTAGCCGAGTTTGGTGAAGACGTGCTCGACGTGGGTTTCGACGGTGCGTCGAGAGATCATCAGCTTCTCGGCGATCTGACGGTTGGACAAGCCGTCGGCGACGAGACGACTGACTTCAAGTTCCCGGCGTGTGAGCGTAAAGCGGTCGGCATGGCCGGCTGCCTCAGGGTCACCCGAGTCGACCGACGCGAGAACCAATCCGACCGCCGCCTTGTGGGCCGGCATGCGGCTGGCCTCCTCGAAGCACTTATTGAAGCGTTTGCGCCCTAGGGAATCGATTGCAGACTGCTCATACCTCTCTCGCAAATCCACCAGCACGGTGCTCCCGAACAGCGGGCTGTGACTGCCGACCGCCTGGGAGAGCCGATCAGCGACTCCGAGTAGGCGCGCGCATCTCTCGGGTTTGTTGTTCGCGACGGCAATCCACGCCAGCACCTCAATGCATGTCGACGCGCCCAGCCAGTCATTCAGCGACGTCTTCACCTCAACGGACTCGGTGAGGGAGCTTTCCGCGGCGTCGAGATTGCCGGCGAACCACCACGACAGACCCCGGGTCCACAGGGCCCATGACCGGGCGAATGTCTCGTCGGTGGCCTCACTTGTCGTCAACGCCTGGTTGCACAACTCGATCGCCCGGGCATAGTCCTTGTTGATGCAGCGGGCGAAGGCGAGTTGCACGACGCACAGGATCGTGAGGGAACTCTGTTCGCCGATCGATTCGTGAATCTCGAGCGCCGTGCCGAGCAGATTCAGCGCCTCGGGGACATTGCCGTCGATCTGCTCGGTGGTGCCTTCGAACTGGGTGGCGATGGCCAACGCGTTGGAGTCGCCGATCTGGCGGGCGATGGTCTTGCTCTCGTCGAATGCCCGCCTGGCTTGTGCGGTGTCTGCCTGCACCATTGCGTACCACCCGTCGGCCCACAAAGCCTTCGCCCGAAGCGCACTGGGCTTCGGGTTGGCCGCGAGCGCTCGGCCCAGCCAGTACCGACCGTCCCGAAGGTAACCGCACGCATTCCAGTAGAACCAGAGCGAGGTTGCAAGGCGCAGCCCGACAGCGGCCTCTCCGCGTTCGGCGTGCAGCGAGAAATCGATGGCCGCCGCGAGGTTGCGACGTTCCGGAGCGAGGCGGCGGGCAGCGGCAAGCTGCCCTCCACCCACCGAATCCGTGTCTGCCGCTTCCGCGGCTCGGAGAAAGTGATCGCGATGGCGTTCACGCCATAGGTCGCGATCGCCTCCCGCCGCCAAACGTTCGACGGCGAACTCCGACGCCGCACGCGGAAGGGAGTACCTGACGACCTCCCCGGCATCGACTGTCTTGACGACGGACTTCTCGATCAACCCCGACAAGGCTGCATAAACACGTGAGCGGGGCAACGACTCGTCGGCACACACATCCTCGGCAGCGGCTAGATCGAAGCTGTCGGCAAACACCGCCGCGCGCTCCCAGAACAGGCACTCGTCGGGCACGCACGCGTCGTAACTTTCCTGCAATGCAGCACGCAGTGAACTGTGGCGCGGCGGGCCGCCGAGATTACCCGCGGTGAGCAAATCGAGCGGGGCGTCGCACCGTTGCAGTATCTGAGCCGGCGACAACGATCGCATCCGCACGGCGGCCAACTCGATGGCCAGCGGCAGCCCGTCGAGCGCCGCACAAATCTTGGCGACCTGCACGTGCGCATACTCGTCCGGCGACCATCCGGGACGCTGCAACCGGGCGCGCTCCACGTACAGATCGACGGCGTCATGCGGACGGGACAGATCGACATCCACAGTGTCGCCACGTTCGATGATCGGTACCGCCATCGGCGGGATGGCCTGGATCGTCTCGCCCATCACCCCCAGGGCTTGCCTACTGGTGGCCAAGACCCGTAACCCCGAGTGCATCCGCAGCATCCGGTGAACGACGTCCCCACACCGATCGGCAACACCGTCGCAACCGTCTATCACCAGCAGGGTCGACGACGCCGATCCGGAATGCCCCGAGCACCGCTCCGCGAACTCTCTCTCGGTCGCAACGAGTAAATCCAGTGCCTCCTCGGCGGGGACATCGGAGAGCTCAAGCAGACGAAGATCGGTGAACGTACGTCGGACATCGGCGGCCACAGCCAGAGCTATACGGGTCTTGCCGATCCCGCCCATGCCCGTGAGGGTGACCAACCTCGCTGAACCCAGAGTCGCCTTCGTTTCCGACACTTCGCGTCGCCTGCCGACAAAGCTCGTCACCTCAGCGGGCAAACCTGTCGATCCGTGGTCTTCGCGTCCCATTTACACCCCTCGCTGGTGAACCGCGTTCTCGGCGCGGAATCCGACAAAGCCGGCCACGACTGGTACCGCAACCCGGCCGACGTTTGTCACCAAGGACAACAGTGTCCCACTTCACACCAGCGGCAAATTAGCGGTGACGTCTCTTGTGCGGCCGATCGCCATCGTGCCATAATCAAACGGCCGCTCGATTCAATAAGGGGAAACTGGTGAAACTGTCGGTAGTGCACATCAACTCTCAGCGAGGTTCCGAGCCCTACACGGCTCTTGTGAACGAAGTCTTCAACTCGGTCAAGCGCTCTGACACCGAGATCGAACACCGATGGGCGAAGCTCAAGCGCGCCACGGACACCGTTTTCGGCTACCCCTACCTTCTGAATGCGGTCGACGTGATCCACAACATCGCCGAAGCAGGGCAGGCCGGAGCCGATGGATGCATGGTTGCCTGCACCGGCGATCCGGGCGTGATCGAAGCGCGCACCCTCGTCGATGTCCCCGTGGTCGGACCGTGGGAGGCGTCACTGCACATGGCCGCCATGTACGGTTACCGCTTCGGCGTCATCACCGTGGAGGATCCGGCCTGGGCCGAAACCTGCCACAGCCTCGTCGTGAAGTCGGGGCTCATCGACAAATGCGTTGGCGTTCAGCGTATTTCCATCCCCTCAGGCGAGGCGTTCACCGAGGGCTTCGCGAACCCGGACAAGGTCATCGCCGAGCTCGACATCCAGGCGCGCGCGCTCGTCGACAAGGGTGCCAGCGCGATCTGCATCGGAAGCGCGGGATTGAGCACGATCGCATCGGCTGGTGGATTCCACCGTCTGTCCGGGCTCGATGTTCCCGTCTTCGATTCCCTGGTCGTGGGTTTGAAGACCCTCGAGACGAGGGTGGATCTGACCCAACGCGGCGGCCTTCCGCCCACCAGCCGCAGTGGCTTCACCACCCGATTCGCAGACGAAGACGCCGCCCGGGTCCGGAAACTCTTCGGACTGTGAGTCTTTGACAATTCTCCGCGCCGACGGAACTACAGGAGTGACATGAAATTCGAATCTGCAGCATTGACCATGCTCACCGACGAAGAGCGTCAGTGGCAGGACACCGTGCAACGGTACATGGACAGGAACGTCCGACCCATCGTCGCCGAGATGGAAAAGGCCGGCCGGCCACCGGCTGCGTTACTCAAGGACATGGGCGAGCAGGGCCTGCTGGGGAGTTTTGCTCCCGAGGAGTACGGCGGCGGGGGCGGCAGCCTGATGACCCGAGCGATTCTCGCCGAGGAAACCGCGCGCGTGGACGCAGGCCTCGACGCTACGCTGTTCGTGAACATCAGTCTGGTCGCCCGCCATCTCATCAGGCACGGCACGGAGGCGCAGAAGCGCAAGTACCTTGTGCCGCTGCTCGGAGGTACGGCCAGCGCATCAATCTGCCTGACCGAGCCGCACGGCGGCTCGAATGCGTTGAGCCCCAAGACCGTGGGACGTCGCGACGGTGACGGCTGGGTCATCAACGGCTCGAAGACCTTCATCACCAATGCGCCGATCGCTGACTTCTTCATGGTGTTCGCCCGCACCAGCGGCGAGGATCGCCGAGCCCATGGTGGCACGTGCTTCATCGTCGATCGCGACGCCACAGGCCTGTCGACCGGCAAGCCGTTCGACAAACTGTCCCTGCGAAGCTCGCCCACCGGCGAGGTATTCCTCGACAACGTCCGCGTGTCCGACGACCAGATCCTCGGCGAGGTGGACAAGGGCTTCTACTACATGCTTGAAGGACTCGACCTCGAGCGCGTCTTCGAAGGCGCGTCGAACACCGGTATCGCGCAAGCCTGCCTGGACCTTGCAGTGTCCTACTCCTCCGAGCGGGAGGTCTTCGGCCAGAGGCTGTCCGAGTACCAGATGACTCAGGACAAGATCGCCCGGATGGCGATGGGCGTCGAGATGAGTCGAGTCATGTTCTACCACCTGGTCCGCGCCGTCGAGAACGGTGAGGATGTCACGCGAGCGGCGGCCGTGTTGAAGCTCTACAGCTCGGAGGCAGCGGTCGAAGCTTCGCGTGAGGTGGTGCAAATCCTCGGCGGTTACGGACTCATGGAGGAGTACCCCGCAGCGCGACTGTACCGCGACGCCAAGCACCACGAAATCGGTGCCGGCACAAGCGAGATCCAGAAGATCATCATCGCCAAGCAGACCTACGAGAAAGCGCGCCCCGCGCACTGAAAGGCACAATCATGGACTACTCGAAGTACAGTCAGCTTCTCGTCGAGGTCGACGACCGCATCGCCACTGTGACGATGAACCGCCCCGACAAGCTCAATGTCGCCAACGCCGCGCTCCACACCGAACTGTCCACGATCTTCGTCGACCTGCAGCGTGACCGCAACGTGGACGTTGTCGTGGTCACCGGCGCCGGCCGCGCGTTCTCGGCCGGTGGCGACATCGACTGGATGCAGGACGCAATCGACGATCTGGAGTCGTTCGACCAGACCCGTGACGAGGCCAAGCGGATCATCTTCTCCCTGCTCGATCTGGAAAAGCCGATCATCGCCAAGGTCAACGGTCACGCCGTCGGCCTCGGCGCCACCCTGGCCCTGTTCTGCGACGTCATCTTCGCCTCGGAGAAAGCGAAGATCGGCGACCCGCACGTGTCGGTCGGCTTCGTGGCCGGCGACGGCGGCGCAATCATCTGGCCACAGCTGATCGGTTACGCGCGGGCCAAGGAGTACCTCTTCACCGGCGATCTGATCGGTGCGCAGCAGGCTGCCGACATCGGTCTGATCAACTACGCGGTGCCGCCCGAGTCCCTCGACCAGCGGGTGGCAGAGTTCGCGGGTCGACTCCGCAACGGCGCGACCAAGGCGATTCGATTCACCAAGATCGCGACGAACATCGCACTCAAGCAGGCCGTCTACGCCGCGATGGACACCTCGATCGCCTACGAGACGATCACCAATGCCAGTGCCGACCACGCCGAGGCCGTAGCAGCCTTCCGTGAGAAGCGGACCCCGAAGTTCCAGGGCCGATGACCGCCGTGGAGACCGAGGCCTCCGCCAGTGAGGCTGATGTCGCCGAACTGCGGAGTGTCGTCCAGCAGTTCGTCAAGACGGTCATGCCACGCACGACAGTCGCCGAGTGGGACAAGCAGAACCATTTCCCCCGAGACGCGTTCGATCGCCTCGCGACGCTCGGGGTCATGGGTCTGACAGTTCCGGAGGAGTACGGCGGCAGCGGACGCAACATCCCAGCAACGCTCATGGTGATCGAGGAGTTGTCGAAACGCAGTCTGGCTGTGGCAATTCCGTACATCATGGCCAGCTGCTACGCGGGGATGACCGTCACCGACTGCGCTACCGAGGAACAAAAAAGCAGGTGGCTGCCGGAGATCGCCGAAGGCCGGATGATGTTTGCCTACGGATGGACCGAGCCGGATGTCGGTGCGGATCTGGCCAGTGTCAAGACCACAATCACCCGAGAAGGCAACGATCTCATCATCAACGGGTCCAAGCGCTTCTGCACAGGTGCCGGGTTCAGCGATTACATCTACGTCCTCGGCCGGTCGGACCCGGATGCACCGAAGTACAAAAACCTCTCCACCGTCGTTGTGCCGACAAATTCCCCGGGAGTCGAGATCGTTCCGATCGACACCATGGGCCTCAAGGGCACGCATACTGCCGATGTGACGTTCACCGACGTGCGGGTGCCGTTGGACAACCTGATGGGCGGTCTCGACAGCTGGAATGCCGGGTGGCAGTTGATCACCGGGGTCGGACTCGACATCGAGAAACTCGAAGTTGCGGCGATGTCGTTGGGTATCGCTGCCGCCGCGCACGCCGACGCGTTGGAGTACAGCACTGAACGTGAGCAGTTCGGGGTGCCGATCGAACGACACCAATCGATCGCGCACCTACTGGCGGACATGCAGGTCGGTCTCTACGCCAGTCGGCTCGTGTTGGACGATGCCGCACGGCTGGCCGATCGCCATATCCGCTGCGGCGTGGAGACATCCATGGCCAAGCTGTTCACCACCGAGACCTGTAAGAGGATCGTTCTCGACGCACAGACGGTCATGGGCGCCTATGGCTACGCCAAGGACTTCGATTGCGAGCGATATGTTCGGGACATTCTCGCCATGCCCATCATCGGCGGGTCCTCGGCGGTCCAACGAAACAATATTCACAAGTGGTCTCGACCACGAAAGTGACCGTGCACGGTAGCGAAGGGAGGGGCTTGTGACCTCAACCGAGAACAACAGTTTCATCTCCGGGGTGTCGCAATTGGTCGTCGGACGTGGGCGGCCGGCCCCTCCCTACGTCAAGATCCTTGTCGATGTAGCGGTAGCGGCACTGGCCGATGCCGGCCTGTCCAAGGACGACATCGACGGCCTGATTCTGTCGTCGTCGATACCGCAACCATTTGAACTCAATCCCGCCGAAGTCGCCGAGCATCTGGGGATCGAGAACGCCTACGTCGCGATGGCACCGTACGGCGGCCGACCGGCTGTGGATGTGCTGCATCTGGCTGATTCGGCCATCAAGTCGAAGCTGGCGACCAACGTCCTAGTGCTGTCCGCAGACAACTTCGGGACGACGTTGGGGATCGACGGTGCGGTCGAGCTGTACATGACCAGCTTCGACAAGGTCTACGAGCGCCCGTTCGGCCCGATCATCCCGACGGCTTTCGCGCTCATGGCGCAGCGGCACATGCACGAGTTCGGCACGACCATGGAGCAGCTGGCCGCGGTGCCGGTGACGTTCCGTCGACACGGACTTCTCCATCCGGATTCTGAGATCCGCGGCGAGTTAACGGTGGAATCAGTACTGGCCGACCCGGTGACCAGCAGCCCGTTGACGAGGTCCATGCTCGCCTTGATCTCGACCGGAGGCGGCCAGGGCTTTGTGGTGACCGAGCAGCCCACGGGCGAGAACCCCGTCGTGATACACGGATACGGCGAGGCCTGCAGTTTCATGAGCCTGAGCCAGGCCCCCAGCCTGACAGGCTTCGACAACCTCGGCCGCGCAGCAGATCAAGCGCTCGCGCAGGCTGGGGTGAAGCTAGCCGACCTAGACTTCCTCGAAGTCTACGATCCAGCCTCGATCGTCCCGCTCATCATCTTGGAGGACATCGGATACTGCAAGAAAGGCGAGGCCGGGGCGTTCTTCGCCGAGGGGGGAGCGACGCTCGCGGGACCGCTGCCCATGAACACCCACGGCGGCACGATGGCCTTCCGCCACCCGGGAATGGGCGCTGCCCTCGACTCGGTCGTCGAGGCCGTTGTCCAGCTGCGGGGCGCGGCCGGCAAACGCCAGGTTCGCGAGGCGAAGCTGGGAATGGTTCACGGACAAGGAAGTTGGCTCGCCAACAACGGATTCCTGGTGTTGGGACGAGCGTGATGATGAGGACGCAAAGATGACCGATAAGAGTCCGATCGAGGACGTTCGCGCCGTGTTCTGGCGCTCGTGCAGCGACGGCGAACTCCGTCTTCAACAGTGCGAATCATGTGCGAAGTGGCAGTTCTACCCGCGCTACCTGTGTCGGCACTGCGGATCGCTGGACATTGTGTGGCAACAGGCATCTGGTGACGCCACCATCGAAAGTTTCAGTGTCGTCAATCGCGGCGCCGGCGAATTCGCCGCTCTTGCACCCTATGTCGTCGCAATTGTGAGGCTGGACGAGGGACCTACGTTGATGACCAACATCATCTCCGGCGGACCCGACCCACTCGACCACTCCCTGCTCGGAATCGGCATGAAGGTGCGGGTGGTCTTCGAGCGACGCGGCGACGCGGTGTTGCCGCTGTTCACCCCAGCAGGGATGGGCTGACATGGCCGGCCTTCAATCGCCGGTGCTCGTGGCAGATCTCGAGGAATCCTGGCGGTCCGCGTCGGCGGAGCTGACCCGAGCGGTCCGTGCCGTCACCCGAGCGGCGGCTCTATCCACGGCCGAGGAGTCCGTGCTCGTCGACGCTGCGGCCCAGTTGGATGTATTGACACGTCGATTGTCGGCGACGCCCCGTGATTCGGTACTCGTCGGCGATTTCGGCCGACGCCCGGATGACACCGACGGAACCCGCCGGATCGGTGATCACAACGCGCAGGTCATCCCTCTCACAATCGTCGCCGAGGGCGACAGCGCGTTCGCGACGTGGATTGCCGATGAAGTGCACGAGGGTTCAGGTGGGCTTCTTCACGGCGGAACCGCGGCGTGGCTGATGGACTGCATGTGCGGGCTTCTCCTCGAAGAGATGGGAACCGTCGGCCGCACCGCCAACCTCACCCTCGACTATCGGGCACCGACGCCTCTGGCGACCGAACTACACCTACGGTCAACGATCGAGAAGCGAGACGGGCGCAAGATCTGGGTGGCCGGGGACATTCGGGTCGCCGGAGAGGTGACCGTTACCGCGCGCGGACTGTTCATCCTTCCGCGGGACGCATGACCACGACACACGTAACTCCTGCCGTCGACCGTTCGCTCGACGACGACACACCGCCAGACGCCCGTATCGGCCAGGCCGACGAGAACGACCTGGTTCGTTTTGCTGTTCAATGGGCGCCGTTCGGCGGTGGCGATGAGTACATCTTCCCCGCTTTCGGTCTCGTACCAGAGCAGTTCTATCGCCGAGTTCTTCGTGCAGTTCAGTCCGGACACACCGATCGCGACGACTTCTTGCAGGGATTCTGCAAACGCAAACTGCGCACGTTGGCTCAGGGCGCCCGATCACAGTTCAAAGGCATTGCGCGGACACGATGAACCCCTACCCACAGACAAGAGAACAGTTCACATGCAGGTAGTCGGAGCACGGCGGCACGGCCCGCCAGCGGTCCTCGAACTCATGGAGCTGCCCGACCCGACAGTCGGTCCCGGAGAGGTATTGATCCGAGTCCGCGCGGTAGCGGTGAACCCCGGTGACGCCGTGATACGGCGGGGAGAACTCCGCGATCGCGGTACACCGCCCATTGTTCCGGGCATGGAAGCCGCCGGGACAGTTCTGGGGATCGGGACGGACACGGTCACCGACCTCCACGAAGGCGACGAGGTCATGGCGATCGTCATGCCCTATGGGTCCTATGGGGCCTACGCCGAGCAAGTGGTAGTGCCGGCAGCATCGGTGACCCGGATCCCCGACAACGCAACACTCGCGGCAGCGAGCACCTTACCCATGAATGGACTCACCGCTCGACTGGCACTAGACACCCTCGGCCTCCCACCGGGCAGCGTGCTCGCAGTGACCGGATCAGCCGGAGCGTTCGGCGGGTACGTGGTGCAACTCGCGAAAGCCGACGGACTCACGGTCATCGCTGACGCCTCGGAGCAGGACACCAAACTCGTGACCGATCTGGGAGCCGACATCGTCATCCCGCGTGGTGAGGAGTACGGCACTCGTGTTCGCGAACACTTCACCGACGGCGCCGATGGTGCAGTCGACGGGGCGCTGCTGCTCGACACCGTGACCCCGGCAGTCCGGGACAACGGAGTTGTCGTCACCGTGCGGGGATTCAGCCACCGAAGCGATCGCGGAGTCACGTTCACGCCGGTGTTCGTCGGCGACTACGCGCGAACCCACGACAAACTGGTCGAGCTGCGCGACCTAGCGAGCCGCGACACGCTGTCCCTGCGAGTCGCTGAAGTGCTGCCCAAAGATCAAGCAGCCCGAGCACACCGCCGAGTCGAAGCAGGCGGACTCCGAGGACGACTCGTCCTGGAGTTCTAGGACGTGCCGCGAACCCGGCAACCTTCGCAACCCACGAACCCGGTCTACGCCGGGCATCCAACGAACAGCGAGGAATCTCCATGCGCGATGCAGTCATCGTAGAGGCAGTGCGAACACCCGTCGGGAAACGGAACGGAAGCCTGTCCGGCGTGCACCCTGCCGTCTTGTCCGCCGCAGTGCTGAACGCGCTGACCGAACGCTCTGGGATCGACCCTCAGCTCGTGGACGACGTGGTGTGGGGTTGCGTCGCACAGGTCGGCGAGCAGAGCCTGAACATCGCACGTACAGCAGTACTCGGCGCCGGTTGGCCGGAGTCGGTACCCGCCACCACCATCGATCGCCAGTGCGGTTCGTCGCAACAGGCGGTCCACAGCGCCGCAGCCGGAGTCATCAGCGGCCAGTACGACTTTGCTGTCGCCGGAGGCATCGAGAGCATGAGCCGGGTCCCCATGTTCTCCTCTGTGCAAGGCGCAGACGCATTCGGCGACGAATTCCGGCAGCGCTACAACGGCGTCATCCCTCACCAGGGCGACGGAGCCGAGATGATCGCTCAGCGATGGAACTTCAGCCGAACCCAACTCGACGAGTTCGCACTGGAATCGCACGAGCGAGCTGCCTCGGCACAGGACGCCGGAGCGTTCGACGACCAGATCGTTCCGATCGCCACAGACTCCGGCGCGTCATTCACCAAAGACGAAGGCATCCGACGAGGCGGCACGATCGACAAAATGTCAACCCTCAAGCCCGCATTCGCCGACGACGGTGTCATCACCGCAGGCAACAGCTCGCAGATCAGCGACGGCGCAGCAGCGCTACTCCTCACCTCGAGCGACAACGCGAAAAAGATGGGACTGAAAGCGATCGCCCGCGTCCATACCGCCGTGCTGGCGGCCGACGATCCGGTGATCATGCTGACCGCACCCATTCCCGCAACCCACAAAGCATTGAAAAAGGCCGGACTCTCCGCAGCCGACATCGGCGCATACGAGGTCAACGAAGCATTCGCATCAGTACCTCTGGCATGGCTCAGCGAAATCGGCGCCGAACCCAAAACACTCAATCCAAACGGCGGAGCGATCGCCCTCGGACATCCCCTCGGAGCCAGTGGAGCTCGCATCATGACCACCCTGGTCCATCACATGCGAAACAACGGAATCAAGTACGGCCTGCAGACGATGTGCGAAGGGGGAGGCCAGGCCAACGCCACCATCCTCGAGCTGATCTAAAAGGCGTCGAGCCTGGCCAACTACAAATGCCCGGCCCCGAGGAGGGGCCGGGCATCGGCGATCGCGACCCGAACGTCGGCGCCGAATGTTGAAATCCCTTGACATCAGCGCGATGCTTGCGAAAGCTGCCAGATTATTCCGACGTACGAGTCGACCAGTCGACCGCGACGGACTCACGGTCCATGAGCAGTTGCGGTGTGACGTTGAGCTGTTCCTTCTGTGAAGTGGGTTCAGAGCCCGAGCCAAGCTGGCAACACCAGGCATAGGTGGTTGCGCCTCGTCGATCTTGTTGCCAGTCGTCGAAGTATGGGCCTGGACGACCTCACGGCCAAGCCGGGGATCGGAGAGCGCCCGCGTAGTCGATGGCCTCCTTTCAACTGCCAGACAGCCGCGCGCAGCGAACCTCCGTAGAGATGGTGGGTTCTTGATTGAAAATCGTCCTAGGCGCGGCGGATGAGGGTTGGGACAGTCGGTCTTGATGTGTATGTCCTCGTGCCCTTGGCGTGTCCCCCGTGAACCGGTCCGGGCTGTTCTAGAGTCCTGATTGCCCTGATGAGGGCACGAAGGGACGATAGGGATCATGGCAGGACGGAAGCGGCACTCGGCCGAGGACATCGTGCGCAAGTTGCGCCGGGCCGATGAGTTGGCGGCGGAGGGAAAGACCGGCGAGGAGAT
>NZ_MVPX01000648.1:0-781 GCF_002043085.1 Gordonia sp. i37
GAGAAGGGACGATGAGGAACATGGCAGGACGTAAGCGTCACTCGGCGGAGGACATCGTGCGCAAGTTGCGCCGGGCCGATGAGTTGGCGGCGGAGGGAAAGACCGGCGAGGAGATCGCCGCCGACCTCGAGGTGTCGGCCGCCACGTTGTACAACTGGCGCCGCCAGTACGGCGGCATGGACGCTGATGCCGCCAAAGAGCTCAAAGAGCTGCGTGAGCAGAACAGCCGGCTCAAGCGACTGCTCGCCGATGCGGAGTTGGAGAAGGACGCACTGCGGGAGATCGCGAAGGGAAAATTCTGAGCCCGACCGCCAAACGCGCCGCCATCGACATGCTCAAAGACGTGATGAACATGTCAGAACGTAAGGCGTGCAGGGTGGTTGGGCTCGCCCGCTCGGCCTATCGCCAGTTACCGCAGGCGCAGACCCCGGCTGATCCGGACGCCGGCCTGCGGGAGCAGCTACGGACTTACGCCCGCAAGAACCCACGCCACGGGTTCCGTCGGGCCTGGGCGTGGCTGCGGTTCGATGAGGGCGACACGGTGAATAAGAAGAAGGTGCACCGGCTGTGGAAGGAGGAAGGTCTGCAAGTGCGTCGGGCACCGCGACGTAAACGGGCTGGCCAATCGTCGGTGCCGATCGTGGTCGCGGATGCACCGAAGGTGGTGTGGGCATTGGACTTTCAGTTCGACTCCACCGTCGACGGACACAAGATCAAGATCGCGTCGATGGTCGATGAGCACACCCGCATGTCGTTGCTGAACATCGTGGACCGCTCGATT
>NZ_MVPX01000649.1:0-471 GCF_002043085.1 Gordonia sp. i37
CGGCGACAAACCCGGACAATTCACGACCGGCATCTATCGGGACGGGCCGTGGGCAGGACGATGCTGGTGGCGCACAAACACCCCGGTCGGGGCAGCGACACCGAACCCGAAACGCACCAACGCACTACCCGATGTCGGGGCCACCTACACCGCGGCACTCGCGCGTTTCCGCGCGGAATTACATCCACCACCCGACACCACACAGGGTGATGCCGATACCGATCTCGCCACACGCGACGACCGGGACTCGATGCTGCCCACCAACCGAATCCGCCGCAGCCAGGTCCCGATCGGGCACGGATACTACGACCTCGTCGAAATCCTCACCCCCGACCCTGGCTCGCCGGTCGAGAACCGACTCGCCCACCTACTCGGCGACCGCGGACTCTAGACCCCGTCACGTGCTTCCGTGAATGGCCGGAAACCAGCAGCGGTGCAACAGGTCTCGAGGCTCGTCGCTAACGCTCCTCG
>NZ_MVPX01000065.1:0-5166 GCF_002043085.1 Gordonia sp. i37
GGGGGCGGAGACATACCGAACAACGGCCGCACGCCCCGGCGTCCGGGTCGTCGAGCGACTCGGTGAGCAGCTGCATCAGGCAGCGTCGCGAGGAGATGTAGTCGCGCATGATGTCGGCCTCGCGGCGGCGGACCGCGAGCACACCGTCGTAGTGCGCGGCGTCGAAGGACCACGGCCGACCGGTCGTCGACCAGCCGTCGGAGCCGCGTTCGGTGGCGCCGTCGACGGCGAGTTGCTTGAGCATCAACTCGATTCGACCCCGCCGTACACCCGTTTGCGCCTCGAGTGCGACAACGCTCATCGGCTCGTCGGCCTCGCCGAGCACGTCGAGGACCACCTGCATGCGCTTGGGGTCGGGGATGGTCGCGGTGGCGAAATGCTCCCAGATCGCGTCGTCGGTGGCCGAGGCGAGCAGCATCACCACGGCCTCGTCGAGCGCACGCCCGGCGCGACCGACCTGCTGGTAGTAGGAAACCGGCGACGGCGGTGACCCGACGTGCACCACGAAACCGAGGTCGGGTTTGTCGTAACCCATGCCCAGCGCCGAGGTGGCCACGAGTGCCTTGACGTCGTTGCGCAGCAACGCGTCCTCGAGCTGATGGCGGTGATCGGCGTCGAGCTGCCCGGTGTAGGCGGCGACCGGGAAGTCGTCACCATGGACCGCTCGGATCGCGCCGACGAGCCGGTCGGCATCGGCGACGGTGAGGACGTAGACGATCCCCGACCCCGGCAACTCCGGGAGATGCTGTGCCACCCACGCGTACCGCTGGATGGGGGAGAGGCCGTCGATCACATTCAGGTGCAGCGACTTTCGTGCCAGCGAACCGCGCAGCACCAAGGTCTGTGTACCGGCGCCACCACCTGCGCTCAACTGCGCCGCGACGTCGGCGGTGACCCGCTCGTTGGCGGTGGCCGTGGTCGCCAGCACCGGCGTGTCCGGGTTGAGCGTCCGCAGGACATCGGCGACGCGCCGATAGTCCGGCCGGAAATCGTGCCCCCAGTCGGAGATCGCATGCGCCTCGTCAATGACGAGAAGGCCCAGCCGCCCGGCCATCGCGTCGAGCACGCGACGCCCGAACCCCGGATTGGCCAGCCGCTCCGGCGACACCAACAGCACATCGAGATCGTCGGCGCGCAATGACGCCTCGATCTCGCTCCACTCCGACACATTCGACGAGTTCAGCGTCGCCGCGCGCAGACCGGCCCGCTCGGCCGCCGACACCTGATCGCGCATCAACGACAACAGCGGCGAGACGATCAGCGTCGCGCCGTGCCGACGCTGCCGCAGGATGGCCGTCGCCGCCCAGTACACCGCGGACTTGCCCCATCCGGTGGCCTGCACGACCAGCACCCGCGCGGCCGCAACCGTGGTCAGCCCCGCGATCGCCTCGAGCTGATCATCGCGCAGCGCGGCGCCCGGCCCGGCGAGGCTGGTGATGACCGCTTGCGCGGCCGCGAGATCCGGCGAGTTCAGTGTCTGGGTGCCCGACATGGGCCCAATCTATCGTCCTGCGCCGACAACGCCCTGACCTGCGCAGATCAGGCATCGCGGGCGCGGTGGGCAGGGGGTGTCAGCTCACAGGTAACTGGCAGGTCGAGCGCAGAGTGGGGTCAGCCGGGGCCGCGAAGCTTATGGGCATGACGACAGAAGCGATCCCGCAGGCCGCCGCCCCGATCATGGTGGTCGCCGACAGCTCCGCCGCTGCCCCCGTCCTCGACATCGTCGTTCCCGTGTACAACGAGGAGAACGACATCGCCCGATGCCTGCAGCGGCTGCACGAACACCTCCGTACGAACGTGCCGTTCTCGGCGCGAATCACCGTTGCCGACAACGCGAGCACCGACTCCACGGTCGCCATCGCCGCGGGCATCGCCGACGAGCTCGACGGCATCCGCGTCGCCCACCTCGACGAGAAGGGACGCGGCCGCGCACTCAAGGCCGTGTGGTCGCGCAGCGACGCCCAGATCGTCGCCTACTGCGATGTCGATCTGTCCACCGATCTCAACGCGCTGATGCCGCTGATCGCCCCGCTGATCTCGGGCCACTCCGACGTCGCGATCGGCACCCGGTTGTCGAAGGACTCGCGGGTCGTGCGTGGGCCGAAGCGCGAGTTCATCTCCCGCTCGTACAACCTGATCCTGCGAACCACCATGCGCGCCAAGTTCTCCGACGCCCAGTGCGGCTTCAAGGCGATGCGCACCGACATCGGCCGCCAGGTGCTGCCCTACATCGAGGACACCGGCTGGTTCTTCGACACCGAGCTGCTCGTCATCGCCGAACGCATCGGGTTGCGGATCGCCGAGGTTCCGGTCGACTGGGTCGACGACCCCAACAGCACCGTCGACATCGTCTCCACCGCGGTCGAGGATCTCAAGGGCTGCGCGCGGGTCGGCTATGCGCTCACCTCCGGCAAGCTACCGATCGCCGACCTGCGCACCACGGTCGGCCGCGAACGTGCGCCTGGCCCGGCGATCGCGGGTGTGCCGCACGGCATGGTCGGCCAACTCGTGCGGTTCTGCGTCGTCGGCGTCATCTGCACGATCGCCTACGCCGTCCTCTACCTGCTGTTGCACTCCTTCCTGGGTGCGCAGGTGTCCAACTTCGTGGCGCTGGCGGTGACCGCCGTCCTCAACACCGCTGCCAACCGGCGTTTCAGCTTCGGTGTGCAGGGGCGTGAGGATGCGGTCAAGCACCAGTTCTTCGGATTCGGGGTGTTCCTGTTCGGCTGGGCGGTGACCGCGCTGTCGCTGTTCGGTCTCGACCACTTCGCCCCCGGCGCGGGCAAGCACGTCGAGTTGCTGGTGCTCGTGATCGCCAACCTGGTCGCTACCGCCACCCGATTCGTCGGACTACGGTGGGTGTTCCGCTCGCATCTGCAGCGCCGCCCGGCCGCCGAGACCGCGCAGCCCTGAGGCCTGCGGGCAACCACAGAACCGCGCATCAGAACCGCCCGCGCAGCGGGCCCGGTGAAAGAGACCATGAGCGAACCCGACAAATCCTCGATCCCCGAGAATTCGCCCCCGACCAGCACCAACCCAGTTACGGCCCCGGATGAGAACTCCCGGGGCCGTAGCCCTGTCTCGGTACCCGCCGATCCGCCGGCGGTGTGGAAATGGTCGACGCTCGCCGCACTGATCGTGGTGACCGCGATCATCGACCTCTGGCACCTGTCGCTCAACGGGTGGGCCAACTCCTTCTACTCGGCGGCCATCCAGGCCGGCTCGCAATCGTGGAAGGCGTGGTTCTTCGGTTCGTCGGACATGGCGAACTCCATCACCGTCGACAAACCTCCTGCCTCGCTGTGGATTCCGGCGATCTCGGTCCGTATCTTCGGGCTCAATTCGTGGGCGATCCTGGTGCCCAACGCGTTGATGGGTGTGGCGTCGGTGGTGCTGCTGTACTGGATCACCCGCCGCTACCTCGGGCACTGGGCGGGCATCCTCGCCGGCGGCGTGCTGGCGTTGACGCCGGTCGCGGCGATGATGTTTCGTTTCAACAATCCCGAGGCGCTGCTCATCCTGCTGATGATCGCCGCGGTCTGGGCGTGTCTGCGGGCGGTCGAGGATGGTCGGCTGCGGTGGATGATCCTGGTCGGTGTCTTCGTCGGATTCGGCTTCCTCACCAAGCAACTCCAGGTCATGCTGATCGTGCCGCCGCTGGCCCTGACCTACCTCGCATTCGGGCCCCACGGGTGGGTCAAACGTGTCGGGCATCTGGTGGCTGCGCTGGCCGCACTCGTCGTCAGCGCGGGCTGGTGGATTCTCACCGTCGAGCTGTGGCCGGCGTCGTCGCGGCCCTGGATCGGCGGTTCGCAGAACAACTCAATTCTCGAACTCACGTTGGGCTACAACGGTTTCGGCAGGCTCTCCGGCGACGAGACCGGCAGCGTCATGCCCGGCGGCGGACGCGGATACGACCGCGGCGCCTTCGGCGGCATGGGCTTTGCCGGCGACTTCGGCGGACCCGGTGGCCCCGGCGGTCGCGGCGGCATGTGGGGCGAAACCGGGATCTGGCGGATGTTCCAACCCGCCCAAGGCGGACAGATCGCCTGGCTCATACCGAGCGCGCTGATCCTGGGTGTCGGTGCGCTGGTGATCCTCGGCCGCTACCGCAGCGCCGCGCGCACCGACCTGCGTCGCGCCTACCTCTCGGTGTGGGGGCTGTGGCTGGTCATCACGATGGCGGTCTTCAGCTTCATGGCGGGCATCTTCCACAGCTACTACACCGCAGCGCTCGCGCCCGCGGTGGCGGCGTTTCTCGCCGGCGGTGCGGCCGTGGCCTGGCGGGCGCGCGAGCAGCTGTGGGTGCGCATACTGCTCGCCGTCGCGGTGTGGTTCGGCGCGATCTGGGCGTTCGTGTTACTCGGGCGCTCACCGGATTTCGTGCCGTGGCTGCGCTGGATCGTTCTGTTCGTCGGAGTGGTCGGCGGTGCGGTGATGCTCCTCGCGCACCGTGTCTACCTCTCGGCGCTGGCCCTGGTGCTGGCCCTCGTCGCGGGCCTGGCCGGTCCGCTGGCGTACACGATCGACACCATCACCACCGCCAAGCAGGGCTCGATCATCAGCGCGGGACCGCGCGTCGAGGGTGACGGACCCGGTGGATTCGGCGGTCCCGGCCGCGGCAACCGGCGCCCGCAGATGCCCGGCGGCATGGGACGGTTCCCCGGCATGGGTCAGATGCCCGGCGGATTCGGCGGATTCGGCGGGCGCACCGGCGCCTACGGCGGTATGGGTGGCATGGGCGGTCCGGCCGGTGGACTGCTGATGGGCTCGACGCCCAGCGCCGAGATGGTCGCGACGCTGCGCAGCAACGCCGACGATTTCACCTGGGTCGCCGCAGCCATCGGGTCCAACACGGCGTCGGGATATCAACTCGAATCGGGCTACTCGGTGATGCCGATCGGTGGCTTCAACGGCACCGACCCGTCGCCGACACTCGCGCAGTTCCAGAAGCTGGTGGAGCAGAAGAAGATCCACTACTTCATCGGTGGCGGCATGATGATGGGTGGGCGGTCGGACGGCCCGTCGGCCCAGATCACCGAGTGGGTGGAGGGTCATTTCACCAAGTTGACGATCGACAATGTCACCTTGTATGACCTGACGTCACCGACCTGATCCGTTAGGGTGCCCTGGTGACTTCACGGATCGGGCATCGGCTCCCCCCGC
>NZ_MVPX01000650.1:0-532 GCF_002043085.1 Gordonia sp. i37
CCGCACCGAGTCGGGGTGGGCGTACACGGCGTTCGTTATCGATGTGTTCGCCCGCAAGATTGTCGGCTGGAAAGTGGCCTCGGAAATGACAGTGAACCTGGTTACCGATGCCATCAACAACGCGATAGACAACCGAAAGCGTTGCGGTGTAGTTGATTTAACGAGACTCATACACCATTCAGACGCGGGATCGCAGTACACAGCGATTGTGTTCGGGCAGCGGTTGGCCGAGGAAGGCATCGCGGCTTCTATTGGCAGCGTTGGGGATAGCTACGACAACGCGCTCGCGGAGTCGGTGAACTCTGACTACAAGAACGAACTCGTCGACAACCAGCCGCGATTTCACGGCGCGACCGAACTGTCACTGGGCACGGCCGAATGGGTGGCGTTCTACAACCGTGAACGCCCACACAGTTACTGCGACGACCTCACCCCCGACCACGCTGAGCGACTCCATTACGATCACATGCGCACCCTCAATCCGGAGGGGGCACTCACAACCTGAGCTCTCCGGAAAAGCCGGGGTGGATCA
>NZ_MVPX01000651.1:0-1923 GCF_002043085.1 Gordonia sp. i37
CGGGCTCAGAATTTTCCCTTCGCCACCTCCCGCAGCGCATCCTTCTCCAACTCCGCCTCGGCCAGCAGCCGCTTGAGCCGGCTGTTCTGCTCACGCAGCTCCTTGAGCTCTTTGGCGGCATCGGCGTCCATGCCGCCGTACTGGCGGCGCCAGTTGTACAACGTGGCCGCCGACACCTCGAGCTCGCCGGCGATCTCCTCACCGGTCTTGCCTTCCGCGGCCAGCTCGTCAGCCCGGCGCAACTTGCGCACGATGTCCTCCGCCGAGTGACGCTTGCGTCCTGCCATGTTCCTCATCGTCCCTTCTACGCCCTCACCAGGGCAATCAGGACTCTAAAACAAGCCGGACCGATCTACGGGGGACACGCCAGGTGCCCACCGACGGTTATCTCGTCGACGAGGTGTCGCAGATGGGTTTCGCCGCGTGCTTCGGCTTTCCGGTACGCGTGCCCCGCCACTTCATCACCACCGGGCATCAGAGCACCCTGGGGTACGGCTTTCCCACGGCATTGGGAGTCAAGGCGGCCCATCGTGATTCCGTCGTCGTCTCGGTGACCGGCGACGGTGGCTTCCAGTTCGCGATCGCCGAGATGGCCACCGCGGTCCAGTATCGGCTCGGCGTCGTGGTGGTCGTCTTCGACAACGCGGCCTTCGGCAACGTCAAGGCCGATCAGATCCGCCGCTACGGCCACGCCGTCGGCGCGGATCTCCACAATCCCGATTTCGCCGCCGTCGCCACCGCGTATGGCGCACACGGGGTTCGGGCCGAGTCGCCGGAGGAGCTCGAAGCGGCGATCACCGCCGCCGCGGGGCGCGATGTGCCGACGGTGGTCGTCGTGCCGATGCCGCTGAGCACCGAGCTCACGCCCTGGCGCTACCTCATGAGAACCACCGCCTGAGCGGTCGACGACCCCTAGACTGGCCGCAACTGGTCATCTCGACCAGCTGGAAGGGCGCGCAATGGACGGAGTTCAGCTCGACGACATCGATTTCGCGCTGCTCGAGTCGCTGCATCGGGACCCGCAGATCGGGGTACTCGAAACGTCGCGGCGGATCCGGGTGGCGCGCGCCACCGTGCAGTCCCGCCTGGCGAAGCTCGAGGACGCCGGGATCATCGCCGGATATCACCCGCATCTCGATGTCGCGGCCGCCGGTTTCGACGTCCAGTGCTTCGTCCAGCTCGAAACGGTGCAGGGTGAGCTGAGTACGGTCACCGCGGCATTGTCGGCGATTCCCGGTGTACTCGAGGCGTTCGCCACCACCGGTGCCAGTGATGTGCTGTGCCGGGTCGCGGCCGCCTCGCACAAGGATTTGCAGGAGACCTTGCTCGAGATCGGCCGGTCACCGTCGGTCGCGCGCTCCATCAGCATCGTCGTGCTGTCGGAGATCGTGCCCTATCGGGCTCTACCACTGCTGCGCACCGCGCGCTCGGACCGCACACCCCGCGCTCCCGGATACCGGTGAAGAATCCCGGAATGCGCTCAGTACAACAACTTTCGGTAATTGCTCTCGGCATAGCGCTCCTGCAGGGCCACCTCGTCGAGTTCGGGCATGAGTTTCTTGGTCATCTGCGCGGTGCTCGGCAGGTCATCGGGATGCCACGTCTCCGGCCGCCACAGATCCGACCGCAGGAAAGCCTTGGCGCAGTGGAAGAACACCTCCTCCACGGTGACCTCCAGCGCCAGGATCGGTCGGCGACCCTTGACGGCGAGCTCATCGAAATAGATGCCGCCGCTGTCGTCGTCGGCGCCGTCGACGATGCGTGCGGTCCCGTTGACCCGCAACGTGTCCCCGCGTCCCGGGATGATGGCGATGGTTCCCACGTGCGGATTGCGCAGGATGTTGAGGTAACCGTCGACGCGTTTGTTGCCGGGACGTTCGGGGATGACGATGGTGTGCTCGTCGAGGACGTGCACCACCTTGC
>NZ_MVPX01000652.1:0-497 GCF_002043085.1 Gordonia sp. i37
CATCCGTGGTGGTGCACATCGTCGTGGCAGCTGGTGCAGAGTAGGCAGCCGTTGTCGAGGTCGGTGGGACCGCCCTTGCTCCAGTGGACGAGGTGGTGTCCTTGGCAGCGTCCGGCGTGGGCACCACACTTGATACATCCGCGATCCCGCACCAGCAACGCTTTGCGTTGGCCCGGTGTGAAGAAGCGTTTCGCCTCCCCCACACTGAGCGGCACACCGTTGGGATCAAGCATGATCTTGGTGATCGTGGTGTCACACGACAACAGTTTCGCGGTGGCTTCGGTGATGGCACCCATGTTCTGCAAATCGCCGCCGAGTGCCGGGTTGTCCGCCGACCAGGTCCACAACAACCCGTTGGTCGGTTTCGCCGAGAAGGTGGTGTCGGCCAAACCTTGTGCCGCCAACTCCACGATCGTTTCGAACGCGGCCGCACAGATCTGTTCGGGTGTCCGCGGATCCGGCGACCCGTCGGGCTGGGGCTTGGGCGCCGACAAGGT
>NZ_MVPX01000653.1:0-608 GCF_002043085.1 Gordonia sp. i37
GCCAACGACGTATATTGACTCCCGGCGTCGCTGTGGTGCACCAAACCTGTTGCAGTGAAGTCGAATACAGATCTACGTCGGGTGAACAACGCTTGCTCGACCACACTGGTCACCAACGGCGTGTGTTTGCTGGTCATGACCCGCCAACCGAGGATGCGTCGGGAGAACACATCGACGAGAAACGACACGTACACGAACCCGGCCAACGTCCACACATAGGTGAAGTCGGCCACCCACCACTGATCCGGTCGATCTGGTGTATCCCATTGCCGGTCAACATGATCCGGGAATCGTGGCGCTTTGTCATCGCGATGGGTGGTGACGGTGCGGTGAGAACCCCGGACCGCTCCGGAGATCCCGCAGATCCCCATCAGCCGGCCCACCTGATCGCGACCCATCGGGTGTCCTGCTCGCCACATCTGGTGATGCATCTTGCGGACCCCGTAGACACTGCGGTTCTTGGTGAACTGCCGGAACACCTCGTGTGCGGCGTACGCCTCGGCCAGCGCGGCCGCCGAGACGACACCACGCTTCTTGCGAGCGTAGTAGGTGGACGGGGCGATCTGCATTCCGTACTCGGTGAGTACCCGGCAGATCGGATCGACCCC
>NZ_MVPX01000654.1:0-2409 GCF_002043085.1 Gordonia sp. i37
CCTTTCATCACACCTCAAAAGCCGATCGGTGGATCGAGGCTTAGGCACGATAGTCATCCTTCCAGGCCCACCCTCGGGCAAGCCAGATCAGATGTCACCTATACGTGCAGCAGTCCCGTTAGCCCGCTTCAATTCAGTGTTCTCGCGTCTGAGTCGCTTGAGTTCGGCCGATTCCTCAGTCGTTGTTCCCGGCCGCTGGCCAGCATCGACCTCGGCCCGACGACACCACTTGCGGACCGTTTCTGGCGTACCTATCCCGAGTAGCTCAGCGACCTTGCCCATCGCTGCCCACTCCGAGTCATCCTCAGCCCGAATCTCAGCGACCATCCGGATCGCCCGCTCACGCATCTCGGCCGGGTACCTCTTCGTCCCACTTCCTGACATGACTCCATCCTTCCCAACGAACAGAGTCTCCGGACACGCCGGGGCGATTCACGATGAGGATGGGCGCCGGCTGGTGGTGCGTAACGGCTACCACAACCCGCGGGAGGTGATGACCGCCGCCGGTGCGGTTCCGGTGCGGGCACCAAGGGTCAACGACAAACGGGTCGACCCTGAAACTGGTGAACGCCAACGGTTCTCGTCGGGGATCATCCCGGCCTGGGCACGTAAAAGCCCCGAGGTCAGCGCGGTGTTGCCGCTGCTGTACCTGCACGGGTTGTCGTCGGGAGATTTTGGGCCGGCGCTGGAGCAGTTTCTTGGCTCGGGGGCGGGGTTATCGGCGGCCACGATCACTCGACTGGCCAGCCAGTGGCAGAAGGAAGCGGCCGCCTTCGACGACCGCGACATCACCAGCGATTATGTCTACCTCTGGGTCGACGGCATCCACCTCAAAGTCCGGCTCGAGCAGGAGAAGCTGTGTCTGCTGGTGATGATCGGCGTGCGTGCCGACGGCCGTAAAGAGCTCGTCGCCCTGGCCGATGGGTACCGCGAATCCACCGAATCATGGGCCGATCTATTGCGGTCGTGCCGACGCCGCGGCATGGCGGCCCCGAACCTGGCCGTCGGGGACGGGGCGCTGGGGTTCTGGGCTGCGCTGCGCGAGGTGTTCCCGGACACCCGAGAGCAGCGGTGCTGGTTTCATAAACAGGGCAATGTGCTTGCCGCACTGCCCAAGTCGGCCCATCCGAATGCGATCAAAGCGATGCAGGAGATCTACAACGCCGAGGACATCGGCTACGCCCGTAAGGCCATCGCCGCCTTCGAGAAGACCTACGGGGCGAAGTATCCCAAAGCGGTCGCCAAGATCGTCGACGACGCTGATGTGCTGCTGGAGTTCTACCACTACCCGGCCGAGCACTGGATCCACCTGCGCACGACCAACCCGATCGAGTCGACCTTCGCCACCGTGCGGTTACGGACCAAGGTGACCAAGGGACCCGGCTCCCGAGCCGCGGGACTGGCGATGGCCTACAAGCTCATCGAAGCCGCACAAGTGAAATGGCGAGCCGTCAACGCACCCCACCTCGTCGCCCTCGTCCGAGCCGGCAAGACCTTCGAGAAAGGCAAACTCGTCGAATCCGACACCCCATCAACATCGCAAGAGGAGGCCGCCTGAAACAACCTCATCCACAGGTCTTGACAATATCTCCGATACGAAGGCATCATTTGCACTGACAATTGAGACCGCGCTCCTCGTGGGAGTTATCACGCTGTCGGGCGAGGGGCGGGTGCTCCATGACCTTGGGGGCTGGGCCGTAGTCTGGTACGTCGTTGGCATCCTCCTCTTAGTAGCTAGCGTCCTATGTGCGGCCTGGGTTGTGCGTCCCCGGCTACGGGCCTCCAACCTCGAGGTTGAGGCGCCGGACAACTTTGTCTATTTCGGACACCTGCGGCACCTGACGCCCGAAGCCGTTCAGGATCGGCTCGAGGGCCCGACTCTTCTTCCGGTACTGTCGAAACAGCTCGTGGAGATGAGCAAGATAGCGTGGACAAAGCACCGGCTTGTGCAGTTGTCTATGAGTCTTTCTCCGATTGGCGTTGTGGCACTTGGCATATGTGCGACATGCTGACTTGTGTGAGGCGATGCTCGGTCGTCAGAGCAGAGGGGTTGCCGCTGCATGGGCGCCGCAAGAGATCGATCTACGCCAAATGTTCGCCGAAAGTGACTTGGATGGCCGACCACATGGAGAATCAAAATTGACACGACTCATCGAGGCACGCATGTTCTGTCAGACTTCCGGGGGTAGCGCTGCTAATCTCCGCTGCATCTCGACAGCTGTCAGGTCCCCGATAACCGGTCCAGGCAGTTCTAGTGGCGCGCGTCGTAATTGCTTGAACGGTTGGTTGCTGCGATAATGGGGTATGGCGAATCGTCCTGCTGCGGCGTTGATGTTGGGTAATGGTGATCGTGAGGTGCTGGAGTCGTGGACTCGCTCGGGCTCGGTGCAGGCGTCGGCGGCGAAGCGG
>NZ_MVPX01000655.1:0-632 GCF_002043085.1 Gordonia sp. i37
CCGCCCTGCCCTACGATCGCGCGGCGACGACGATGGCGCACTTCGCGATGTGCAAGGCCTGTCGGGCTGAATACGAGAATCCGCTCGACCGCCGATTCCACGCCGAGACCATCGCGTGCCCGGACTGCGGTCCGCAACTCGAGTTCCGTCGTGCCGACGGCGCACGGTTCGTCGGCGCCGCCGTAGCCGACCCGATCGACGCGGCCGCGCAGGCGCTGCACGACGGGCAGATCGTGGCGATCAAGGGGATCGGCGGATTCCACCTGGCCTGTCGCGCCGATCGGCACGAGCCCGTCGCCACGCTGCGCGACCGCAAACACCGTCCCGACAAGCCGCTCGCGATGATGGCCGCCGACCTCGACCACGCGGCAACACTGATCGAGCTGACCGATGCGACACGTTCTGCGCTCGCGTCACCGCAGGCACCGATCGTCGTGGCACCGCGGGTGGGTGCGGTGGCACCGGGCGTTGCGCCCCGACTTGCCGAACTCGGTGTGCTGCTGGCCTATACCCCGGTGCATCACCTGCTGTTCGACGCGATGGGCGCGATCCCGCTGGTGATGACCTCCGCCAACACCAGCGGCTCACCCATCCTGTACCGCGACGACGACATCGACGACCGGCTGGGCGGG
>NZ_MVPX01000656.1:0-386 GCF_002043085.1 Gordonia sp. i37
GACGATCAGTGCAGTCGGCGGTCGATCTCCGCCGCCGCGAAAAACGCTGACGCTGTCTTCAAAATCTCGTTGGCTCTGCGTAATTCGGCGTTCTCGCGGCGCAACTCGCGCAGCTCAGCACTCGGCGCCTCCGCCGATGATGCACTCGCGGTCGAGACGGCCGGCGTGTCCTTCTCGATCCAGTTCCGCAACGTCGCTGGATTGATGTCAAGCATCTGTCCGACATGGCGCCGCGCCGCCAACTTCGCGCCACCGACCTCGGAGAGCCGATCGTGATACATCCTCACTGCCCGCTCACGAGTCTCCTGGTCAAACTTTCGTGCTGCTCCCATACCGACATTCTCCTGGTGAGATCACGGTCTCCACCAGACCCAGGACGGTTCAGT
>NZ_MVPX01000657.1:0-1271 GCF_002043085.1 Gordonia sp. i37
CTCGCCCACCGCTTGGTTGATGCGCTGGCATCGGATGATTTGACCGGCCTGTCCAACGATGACCTGGTGTCGGTCGCGCAATCCACCGAACGGTTGATCACCCGCGTCACCGTCCAAGGGGATCGGCAGATCGTCGAATTCTCCGACCGCCATCTGGCGCGGGAGTACGGGTTCGGGTCGATTACCGACGCCATGATCGGATTGTTGCGTGTGTCGGAACCGTGGCGGCGGTGGAAACAACTCACAGCGACCGCCACCTTCCGCACCTTCACCGGGGAGGTCGCCGCCCCCAAATATCCGGCGCTCGCCGAAGCGATGGCCTCCGGTGCGGCCGGCTCGTCGCACGCCGCGGTGGTGATCGATGTGTTGGACCGTATTCCGGCGGCAGTGCCGTTCGACGAGAAAATGTCGGCCGATGCCACGATGGCCGGGTTCGCCCGCACCCACACCCCGTCCGATCTCCGGATTTTGGGGGCACGGGTGTTGGCGCACCTCGACCCCGACGGCCACCTGACCGACGACACCGATCGGCAACGCCGCCGCCAAATCCGTATCGGCCGTCAAGACGCCCAAAAAATGAGTGGCCTGTCCGGACAAGTGACCCCGACTCTCACCGCGCACCTCGAAGCAGTGTTGGCGATGTGGGCAGCGCCCGGGATGAACAACCCCGCCGACCCCGACTCCCCCACCGGCAGTCGCGAAGATGCTGACCCCGACGCGTTGACGGCTGCGGCAGCCCGCGATCATCGTGATCAGGTGCAACGCAACCATGATGCGTTGGAAGCAGTTCTACGTGCCGGGTTGGATGTGGGTCTCGGCCCGCAGTCGCATCGCGGGCTGCCGCCGCATCTGATCATCAAAGCATCGCTGTCGGAGTTGATCGCGCAAACCGGGATGGGCGTCACCGCGACCGGCCCCCTCCTCCCAATCCGGGATGTGATCGCGTTAGCGGCTCACAGCCAACCCTGGTTGGCGGTGTTCGACGACCACACCAGTCTGCCCCTGTATTTGGGGCGCGCCCGGTTGGCGAGCCAAGGCCAGCGGATCGCACTGTTCGCCAAAGACGGCGGTGAGTACTGCTCGTTTCCCGGATGCACCCAACCCGCCGCGCACGTCGAAATCCATCACGCCACCACAGACCACGCGAAAGGTGGGCTCACCAACATCGGTGACCTCGCCCCCGCCTGCGGCAAACACAACCGCATGGTCGGCGACAAACCCGGACAATTCACGACCGGCATCTATCGGGACGGGCCGTGGGCAGGACGATG
>NZ_MVPX01000658.1:0-871 GCF_002043085.1 Gordonia sp. i37
GGCCCCGCCGGTGCGGCTGGTGGCGATACGGAAGCCGTGGTCATGGCGACACGGCAACGTCCGTGTGCGGACGGAGTCGATACGGGACAGCGGTGTGGGACCGGCACTGACCTCGTCGACGGCGCCCGACACCGCGTCGGCACTGCCCTCGAATTCGCAGCGCACCAAACCGGATTCGTTGCTGACCGTGCCGGACAGCCCGCGTCTCAGCGCGATCCGGGCGACGGCCGGCCGAAAGCCGACGCCCTGCACGACGCCACGCACCTCCACCTCGAGCCGCACCGTCATGACGTCATCTCCGGTGATGCCCTGTCCCACAGAATGATCCGGTTGTTCCCGGAGTCGGCGACGGCAATGGTGTTGCCGTGCCGGTGCAGTCCGTACGGCCAGCACAGGGTATCGGGAGCCACCGCATCCCAACGGTTCTCACCGTTGGCGGCCATGGTCGGCTGGGCCAGGACCCCGTCGGCGCCGCCGATCACCCCGTCCGGGGCGCGGGCGAGCCAGTCGGGACGCTCCCAGAGCAGGAGGCGATTGTTGGCGGTGTCGGCGACGGCGAGTTGCCCGTCGGCCGCGGTCACACCGTAGGGGAACCGCAGTCCCGCAGCGGTTTGCGGGGCGTAGGGGAATTCGCCGGCACCGGTGAAGTCGGATTGCCCGAGTACCAGGTCGGCCGGGCGGTCGGCGACGACCGGGGTACGCCAGCCGAGGACGCGGTGGTTGCCGGCGTCGGCGACGAGAAGATACCCGTCGACGCCGGTGATGGCGTGGGGCCACCGGAACGAGCAGGCGTCGGCCGGACCACCACGATTCTCCTCACGCCCCTGCGGATCGGACTGCCCGAGGACGACGTCGGCGGGCCGGGCCGGCG
>NZ_MVPX01000659.1:0-202 GCF_002043085.1 Gordonia sp. i37
CCCGCCACCCGAGGATGCGTCGGGAGAACACATCGACGAGGAACGACACGTAGACGAACCCGGCCAACGTCCACACGTAGGGGAAGTCGGCCACCCACCACCGATCCGGACGATCCGCTATATTCCATTGCCGGGAAACATGATCCGGGAACCGGGGCGCTTTGTCATCGCGGCGGGTGGTAACGGTGCGGTGAGAACCCCG
>NZ_MVPX01000066.1:0-21709 GCF_002043085.1 Gordonia sp. i37
ACCAAACAGCGGTGTTCGGCTACGTGCTGTGCACCTTCGCCGCGATCTGGGCGTGGATCAACTTCAGCTGGTTTGCCTCTGCCTTCGACACCGACGATTGGTTCTTCCGTGGTGTCGTGCTGATCCAGATGATCGGTGTGGCCATCCTGGCCCTGGGCGTTGCACCGGTGTTCAGCTCGATCGAACACCACGAACACGTCGACATCCGGGTCCTCGTCATCGGCTACGTGGTGATGCGCGTCGGGCTGCTCACGCAATGGATCCGGGCAGGTCTGCAGAGCGCGGAGTACCGCAAGACATGCTTCACCTATGCCGCAGCGGTCCTCGTGGCGCAGGTGGCGTGGGTGATCGTCGCGATCGTCGACCTCGCCCTGTGGCCCACCATCATCGCGATCGCCGTCTGCGCGTTCATCGAGCTCCTCGGTCCGATCGTGGCCGAGAATTTCGTCAAACCCACACCCTGGCACCCGCACCACATCGCCGAGCGGTACTCGCTGTTGACGATCATCACCCTCGGTGAGGGCGTGGTCGGCACCGTTGCGGTGATGCAGGCGGCCGTGGAAGCACAGGGTTGGTCGGTCCAGACCGCGGTCTTCGGGGTCGCCGCGATCGTCGTCACCTTCGCGATGTGGTGGATCTACTTCGTCATCCCGGTCGGCGACCGACTGCATGCTCGCCCCGACAAGTGCTTCCCCTGGGGCTACGGGCACATCATCATCTTCATGGCGGCCGCGGCCACCGGCGCGGGCCTGGAGGTCGCCGCATTGTGGACCGAACACGAGGCCACGATCAGCACCGGCGTCGTCGTTGCGACCGTGGCGGTACCCCTGGGTATCTACTGTCTCAGCATGCTCACCATGTACGACTACCTGTTGCCGTTCGATCCGGTGACCCTGCTGTGCGGGGCCGGGACGATCGCCTTCATCGTCGGCGGGGTCTGGGCCGCCGACGCGGGGCTGTCCCTGTCGGCGGCGGTGGTGCTGGTGGCGTGTGCGCCGCTGTTCATCGTGGTGGTCGACGAGATCTTCGGGACGACGCGACGCGCCAACACCCTCGGTGTGCCCGAGGACGCGCCCACCCGGCATCCGGACTGCCCGATCGATCTCACCGACCGGTGACGGCCGGTGGCCGAGAATCCCGCGCGGACCGGCCGGGTCCCGACGAATTAGAGTCATGCACGTGCGCGTACTCGTGATCGGCTCGGGCGGCCGCGAACATGCCCTGCTCCTCGGACTCGCCGACGACCCGTCGGTCACCGAACTCCACGTCGCGCCCGGAAACGCCGGCACCGCGGCGATCGCCACCAACCACGGCGTCGACGTCGCCTCGGCCGACGAGGTGGTCGCCCTGGCGCGGACCGTCGCCGCCGACCTCGTCGTCATCGGCCCGGAGGTGCCGCTGGTGCTCGGCGTCGCGGACGCCTTGCGCGCGGCCGGTTTTGCCACGTTCGGCCCCAGTGCCGACGCCGCCCGCATCGAGGGGTCCAAGGCGTTCGCCAAGGACGTGATGGCCGCGGCCGGGGTGCGCACCGCCCACGCCGAGGTCGTCGACAACCCGGCGAATCTCGACGCCGCGCTCGATCGCTTCGGGCCGACCTGGGTGGTCAAGGACGACGGACTGGCCGCCGGCAAGGGCGTCGTGGTGACCACCGACCGGGCCGCGGCGCGTGATCACGCCGCCGAATGCCTGGAGAGCGGTCACCCGGTGCTGCTGGAGAGCTTCCTCGACGGCCCCGAGGTTTCGCTCTTCTGCCTGGTCGACGGGGAGACCGTGGTACCACTGATCCCCGCCCAGGACCACAAGCGCGTCGGCGACGGCGACGCCGGCCCCAACACCGGTGGCATGGGCGCCTATACGCCGTTGCCGTGGTTGCCCGAAGAGGTCACCGCCCGGATCGTCACCGAGGTCGTCGAGCCCGTCGCCGCCGAGATGGTGCGGCGGGGTTGCCCGTTCAGCGGGCTGCTGTATGCGGGGCTCGCGATCGGCGAGCAGGGGCCTGCGGTGGTCGAATTCAACTGCCGCTTCGGTGACCCGGAGACCCAGGCGGTGCTCGCCCTGCTGAAATCCCCTCTGGGACAAGCGCTCAACGCGACGGCGACCGGCACTCTGGCCGACCTGCCGCCGCTCGAATGGGCCGACGGTGCCGCCGTGGTGGTGGTGATCGCCGCCGAGAACTATCCGGCGAGCCCGCGAACCGGTGACGTGATCACCGGCGCCGAGGGACCCGGTGTGCTGCACGCGGGTACCAAACGCGACGCGGAGGGCAACATCGTCTCCGCGGGCGGACGAGTCCTCGGGATCGTCGGGGTGGGCGAGGATCTCGCAGCGGCACGCGCGCAGGCCTACGAGCGGGTCGCCGGTGTCAAACTCCCCGGCTCGCATCATCGCACCGACATCGGCTTGGCAGCGCTGGAAGGCCGGATCTCCCTGTAGCCCGTCTCCCTTGAACCCTGTCTTCCGGTAGCTGTTGTCCGCCAATGGTTGTTGAGGGGTCACGCCTGCAGGCTGCGGCCGAGGAACTCGATCTGCTCGGGTAGGACGTCGCGCCAGTAGCGGTTGTCGTGGCCACCGGGACCGCTGGTGAACGCCGCGGGCGGATGCAGTCCGGCCGCCCACTGACGCGTGTAGGTGAAGAACTGATCGCTGGAGCCGACCGCGATCATCAGCGGGATCCGCCGGAACGCGTCCTGCTGGCCGAACAGTGAATTCTGTTGGTAATCGGCATAATCGTCGAAGGCGCGGGTCGGGAAGGTGCGTGGATCGGCCCACAGTGCCGGTGAGCTGACCGCGATCGCCGCGACCCGGGGGGCGCCCAGGGTCGCACCGATCCGCAGCGCCCCGTAGCCGCCCATCGACCAGCCGTAGAGGCCGATGCGGTCGGTGGACACGTTCAGATCCGGGTGGGCGGAGAGCATCGGGATGAACTCGTCGATCACCATGGCTGCGCCGTCGGTGCCGTCGGCGCGGCGGTGCCAGTAGTTGCGCGCCCCGTCGACCGCCGCGATGGCGAACGGTGCGTTGCCGGCGTCGACGTAGGCCTGTAGTGCGGTGTGCATCGCCAATGGTGAGGTGAAGATCGTCATCTCGTCGGTGCGCAACGCGTGCAGCACCACGACGACCGGCAGCGTCCCGCTCACTCCCGCCGGACGGGCCACCACCCAATCGGTGTCGCGACCGAGCATGTGGGACGAGGTGAAGCTGCCGGTGACCAGGGCCGGGCCGGCGCCGACCGACGGCGTCGAGGGGATCGTCGAGGATGGCGATCCCAGCAGATCGTCCGCGGGTGGGAGTGCGGCGCGGTTGTTCTCCAGCGCCACGGTGTCCTCGGCGCACGCCGCCAGCCCGAGGGCGAGTGCGCCGAGCCCGCCGCCGAGCACGCCGCGCCGCGACAGGCGGATCGGGGCGGATCGGTCGCGGCTCATCGCCGACAACGATAGTGGGGCCGTGACCCGCTCAGCGCCGGCGACCGAACAATCCGCGACGCGGGGCGTCGGGATGACCGGGGCACCATTGCGCCGCGGGCACCGAGGCCTTCACCTGCGCGACATGCCGGCCGCATCCCGACCAGGTGGTCTTGCCGCAATCGCGGCACCGGACTGCGTGACACATCAGGCGACCTCCGCCAGGTTCGGTGGTCCGGACCGCGGTCGCTCGACCTGTGCGAACGCCGCCGTCCCGGCGAGGGTGGTCAGTGCGTCGAACAGCCGATCGGCTTCGTCGCGGCCGGGAATCCCGGTGAGTACGGGACCGAAGTAGGCTCGTCCACCGAAGACGGTGATCGGACTGCCGCCGGTGCCGCCGAGCGCCTCCTGGCTGGCCCGATGGGCGCGGCGGACCGCATCGTCCCAGACGGGATCATCCATGACGGCAACCAGATCGGCGGGCAGTGCGCACTCCCGGAGTGCCTCGCTCACCAGGCTCGCCGACAGCGCGCGCCCCTCGCTGTGCAGTCGACGACCGAGCGCGAAGTACAACTCGCGCATCGCCTCGTCTCCGGCGGCGGCGAGAAGCCGACCCGTCCGGCGCGAGACGGTCATCCGCTCGGCGTGGGCGCCGCCGACCTCGCGGTCCTCGTTGAGGACGGCCAGACTCATCGGACGCCAGGTGGCGTGTACGCCCCGACGCTCGGCCACGCCGGCCAACCACCGGGACGCGGCCCAGGCGAACGGGCATGCGGGATCGACGTAGATCTCGACGACACCGGCATCGGTTGTGGGCGAGGCATTCATGAGTGCACCGTGTTGCTCAGTGCGTCGATGGCCGCGCGGAGTTTCGTGGTGGCGGTCGCGGCGACGTCGGGGAGCCCGGGGGCGTCCGCGACGGCGACCATGAGGTCGGGATTCATCGCCTCGACGATGATCGAACCCGCGCGCGAGGTGTCCTCGCGGACCACCACATTGCACGGCAGCAGCAGACCGATCTGCCGGTCGACGCCGAGTGCGGCGTGCGCGAGCGGCGGATTGCAGGCGCCGAGAATCAGGTAACGTTCCATGTCCTCGCCGAGTTTGGCCTTCAGTGTCGCGGTCACGTCGATCTCGGTGAGCACGCCGAATCCTTGTTCCGACAGTGCTTCTCGGGTGCGCGTCACGGCCTCGTCGAAGCTCGTGTCGGGCAGTGTGGTGGTGATGGCCAGATCCATCGGGATTCCTTTCTCTCGTCCTCGTGGCTCGTGCGACCCGACTCGTGGTCAGGCGAGTGCGAGGAACAGCTTTTCCAGTTGATCTGTGGTCATGGGTTCGCCGGTGGGTTCGTCGCCGGCGATGCATTCACGCAGACCGGTGGCGACGATCTTGAAACCCGCCCGGTCGAGTGCCTTGGACACCGCGGCCAGCTGTGTGACCACGTCCTTGCAGTCGCGGCCCTGTTCGATCATCGCGATGACACCGGCGAGTTGGCCGTGCGCCCTGCGGAGTCGGTTGAGCACGACCGCGATTGCTTCTTCGTCGCCGACCATGTGGGTTCCCTTCGCTGTGGATGTGCCGACACCCATGATACCCCTCGGGGTATACCTCGGAGGAGGCGTCAATGGCCGAATGAGATCGCCGGCAGCAGCCGATCGAGCCATCGGGGCGTCCACCAGGCCCCGTGGCCGGTGATCCGCAGGAGTACCGGAAGCAGCACGAGGCGGATCAGTGTGGCATCGAGCAGGACTGCGACGCCCAGGATGATGCCCATCTCCTTGGGTGGAAGTGGTTGGGCCAGTGCGAAGGTGAAGAACACCGCCACCATCACCGCGGCGGCCGCGAAGATGATGCGACCGGAGTAGGCGAGTCCGTCGACCTGCGCGGTCCGCGGATCACCCGTGCGCTCGTAGTGCTCCTTGGCGGTCGCCAAAAGGAAGACGGTGTAGTCCATCGCGATCGCGAAGATCATCGCGAAGAAGAACACCGGACCCCAGCCGTCGAGGAAGCCCTGCGGGGCGAAGCCGAGCAGACCCGAACCGTGCCCGTCCTGGAAGATCAGCGTGGCGACGCCGAAGGCCGCGCCCGTCGACAGCAAGCTGACCAGGGTTCCCAGCAACGCGATCACCGGGGCTCGCAATGCGACCAGCAGAAGCAGGAAGCCCAGTGACAGGATGACCGCAACGATCACCGGGAACCACGTGTTCAGCGCGTCCTGTAGATCGAGGTTCTCCGCCGCGGCGCCACCGACGAGGGCGCCCGCAGGAACCCGGTCACGCAGATCGGTGAGTATGCCGTCCATTTCCGGTGCGGACGGATCAACCGACGGAATCGCTTGCAGCATAGAATATCCCGAGTTGTCCGATGCGGCCTGGGCCGGCGTGACCATGGCGATGCCGGGCGTCTGTGCGGCTGCGGTGGCCGTTGCCGGAGCGTCCGGGGTGGGAACAATGATCTGCAGTGCCCCGGGGGCGCCGGGACCCATGTTGTCGGCGACGATCTGGTAGCCCTGGCGGACCGGCGCGTCCGCGGGGACCACGGTGATCGACGGCATCGCCACCTTCAATCCCAGCACCGGCAGAGCCAACAGGACCAGGATGGCGAGCGAGACGACGGCGAACGGCCACGGGTGACGATGCAGCAGCTCCCCCCAGCGCCCGAAACGGTGCGATCGGTGCTCCTGCTTCTTCGCCCACGGCAGCGAGCCGGCGTTGACCTTGGTGCCGAGGGCCGACAGCACCGACGGCAGCAGGGTCATGGTGGCCGCGAGGACGAAGACGACGGCGAGCATGATCCCGACGGCCATCGTGCGCACCGCGGGTGCCGGGACCATCAGCACCGCAGACAAACTCACCAGCACCGTCAGACCCGAGAGCAGCACTGCCTTGCCCGCGGTCTCCATGGTCTCGGCAACCGCGTGTTCGGGTGTCTCGCGCAGCGCCATCGCCGCGCGAAAGCGCGACACCATGAACAGGGCGTAGTCGATACCGAGCGCGAGGGCGAACATCATCGCGAAGTTCATGGCCCACACCGAGATCGGGGTGACGGTGTTCAGCAGCACCAGGCCACCGGCCGAGGCGACGAGTCCGGCGATGGTCAGCAGCAAGGGGAGCCCCGCGGCCACCAGAGAACCGAAGGCGATCACCATGATCGCCAGCGTGATCGGCCAGGAGAACATCTCGGCCTTGATCATCGCCTCGTGATTGGCCTTGTTGAAATCGCTCCACAGTGCCGAGGCGCCCGTCGGATACACCTGGATCCCGTTGCCTGACAAGCCGGTCAACGCGGCCTTGTGATCATCGACCGCCTTGACCATCGCGTCGGTGTCGGCAGCGGCGCCGATGATGACGATCGCGGTGTGGCCGTCGCGGCTGACGGTCATTCCCGGTGTCGGGGCGATGACCGGACCGAAGCGCGGGTCGCTGCGCGCGATCCCGGTGATCTCGGCGATCACGTGCCCGACCGCCGGGTCGGTGACCTGGTGGTCGTCAGAGTGGATCACCACCTGGACCGCGGCCGACGAGTTGCCGCCGAAGTGCTGTTGTGCGAGCTCGCGGACCTGCACCGACTCCGATCCGTTGGCTTGCCATCCGGCGCCGGCCAGGGAACCGAAGACACTCGGCGCGGCTGTGCCGAGGCCGATGATGAGCAGGAACCAGATGCCGAACACCCACCGGCGGTGCGTGGCGGTCCAGACCCCGAGCCGTCCCATCGGGCCGGGCCGGGTGTCGTCTGCTGCCGCGGGTGCTGGTTCGTCGGCAACGGTGGTGGAGTGGTCGGTCGAGTCCACGGAGAATTCTCCCTCGCATCGTCAGATACCCCTGGGGGTATTGGTTGGTGACGACAAATATACCCAGGGGGGTATCGGACCGCAAGGGGTGGGTCAGGCGGGCAGGGCGCGCTCCAGCGGGCGGCCGTTCACGTCGAAGGACAACGCCAGGCTCGATCTCTGGTCGGTGAGGACGCACTGCGAGATGTCGGAAGCCGCACCGGCCGGGGTTGCGATCTCGTTGGGGCGCTGCCACATCACGTGCCAACCGAGCCGGACCGCCAAGCCGTGCAGGGCCACGCGATGATCGCCGACGGCCACCTCGCCGAGAAGTGTGGGCAGCGTCGCGACGAGGTCGGTGAAGGTCGGTTCGGCTAGTGGCAGGCCGGTCACCTGGACGATCTCGAAGCCGCCGTCGGCGTCGTCGATGCGCACGACCGGTCCCGCGCCGCTCAGTTGGGCGGCAACGGCACCGAGGGTCGCGGCGATCAGGTCCGCACGCTCCGAATCCGGGCCGCCGGTGCCGGGCATGCTCAGTTCCGGGGAGATCAGCGCGGCAACGCCGAGGCGTTCGCCCGCGCGGCGCAGCTCGGCCAGACGGAGATCGGTCGGCAGGTCGGGGGAGGTGCCGGCCCAGGCCCACCGGATCACCCAGCCCGACGCTCCGGCACGGCGTACCGAGGCCACCGGTGATCGGTGGGCGCAGATCCGCCGGCGCGGATCGGTGGTCGTGGCGAAGACCACCGTGCTGCCCTCGACGGCAGGTGTGTAGCTGCCGAGGTGCTGGGTGAGGTAGGTATCCAGCGCGACGCGGCGCAGTCCGGCATACCAGGCGCCGCAATTGGCGACAGCGCGTAAACCGTCGAGATCCATGCGGGTCACGCTAGTGCCGGAATCGGCGCTGTTGCCCCATCTGTCAGGTGATCGAACGACCGGTCCCTCGCGGTGGCTGATCCGCCGAAAAAGGGGTGGTGACCCAGGTCACCCTGGCAGCATGGTCGCCATGACATCGGCCGCCACCCCGAAGGGAACGAGGCGGCGGACTCGACTCATCGAGGCCGCCGGTGCGCTCCTGCTCGAAGGGGGTTTCGACGCCGTCCGGCATCGTGCGGTCGCCGACCGGGCCAACCTGCCACTGGCCTCGACGACCTACTACTTCGCCTCGCTGGAAGACCTGATGGCCGAGGCCGCCATGTATGTCACCCGTAGTGCCGACGAGGCGATCGCGGCCCGAGGAGCGGCGTTGACCCGGCGCCGGCGCGGTGTCGGGGCGACCGCGGAAGCGCTGTCGGAGGTTTTCATTGGGGCGCAGACACCCATCGAGGATCTCGCCGCGCGCTACGAACTGATCGCGCTCGCGCCCCGGTACCCGCTACTGCGCGACGTCGTCGAGGAACGCAGGCACCACGTCTCGGCGATGCACGCAGAGGTTCTCGAGAAATCCGGCCGCCGCTCCGACCCGCATCAGGTCGGCTGGTTGATCGCGGTCGAGGACGGTGCCGTCGTCGGCACCCTGGGCTGTGCCGAGACCTCGCCGTTCGAAGCCGCACGCGCGGCGCTGAACGGTGTCGTCGACATCCTGGCACCGCAAATGTGAAGACCTGCAACCGAAATCAGGGGTCGGGGAGAGAAAGGTGAGTCATGGGGGAGCGTAAGGGTGCGATACGCCGGTGGGCAGCATCGCTGGTGACGGGTACGGCGGTGGTCGCCGGGGTACTGGCGGGGACCGGGTCGGCGTCGGCGGCACCGACCGGGCCGGTCGACGCGGGTGTGCCGTTCTCGTCGGTGGTCTACGGCACCGGCTGCACCTACAACCTGACGGTGCCGGTCAACTCCGTGGGCATGGTCTCCTTCTACGAGCAGCGCCGTGGATTCGCCCCGATCTTCATCGGCAGAGCGCCCGCGTATCAACTGATCGCGACGGTCAACTGGACGCCGCGCCGACTCGGCGACCGGATGCTCTATGCGGTGCAGAACGGCGTCACGTCCCCGATCACCATCGCCCGGGTGCACCAGGGGTACGGCTCCGGGGGCCTGTGCTTCGCCCTGTAAAGACGCCGGCGGCACGCAAACTACACTGTTGACGTGTCGAAACCTGCCATCAGCAACGTCCTCGCGAGCCGCTATGCGTCGACCGATCTGGTCGAGATCTGGTCGGCGACCAACAAGATCGCCGCCGAACGTCGCCTGTGGATCGCGGTCCTACGGGCCCAGCGTGACCTCGGGATCGACGTGCCCGACAACGCGATCGACGACTACGAGCGGGTCGTCGACGACATCGACCTCGGGTCCATCGCCGAGCGTGAACGCATCACCCGCCACGACGTCAAGGCGCGGATCGAGGAGTTCAACGCGCTCGCCGGTCACGAGCAGATCCACAAGGGGATGACCAGCCGCGACCTCACCGAGAACGTCGAGCAGCTGCAGATCCTGCAGTCGCTGCAGCACGTCCATGCCCATGGCGTCGCCGTCCTCGCGCGGCTCGTCGAACGGGCCGCCCAGTATTCGTCGCTGGTGATGGCCGGACGCAGCCACAACGTGGCCGCGCAGGCGACGACGCTGGGCAAGCGATTCGCGTCGGCCGCCGACGAGTTGATGATCGCGCTGACCCGACTCACCGAACTCATCGACCGCTATCCGCTGCGCGGCATCAAGGGGCCGATGGGTACCAGCCAGGACATGCTCGACCTGCTCGGCGGCGACGCCGGCAAACTCGCCGACCTCGAGTCGAGGGTCGCCGGGCATCTCGGGTTCTCGCGATCGTTCACCTCCGTCGGGCAGATCTACCCGCGCTCCCTCGATCACGACGTCGTCTCCGCACTCGTCCAGGTGGCCGCGGCACCGTCGTCGCTGGCTCACACGATCCGGCTGATGGCCGGACATGAGCTGGTCACCGAGGGTTTCCAGCCCGGCCAGGTCGGGTCGTCGGCGATGCCGCACAAGATGAACACCCGCTCCTGCGAGCGGGTCAACGGCCTGGCCGTGGTGTTGCGCGGCTACGCGTCGATGACCGCCGAGCTCGCCGGCGCGCAGTGGAACGAGGGCGACGTCTTCTGCTCGGTGGTGCGTCGCGTGGCGCTGCCCGACGCCTTCTTCGCCATCGACGGCCTGATGGAGACGTTCTTGACCGTGCTCGCCGAATTCGGCGCCTATCCGGCCGTGATCGCCAACGAACTCGACCGCTACCTGCCGTTCCTGGCCACCACCAAGGTGTTGATGGCGTCGGTGCGCGCGGGCGTGGGGCGTGAGACCGCGCACGAGGCGATCAAGGAGAACGCCGTGGCCGTGGCACTGGCCATGCGCGAGGAGGGGCGCGAACCCGATCTGCTCGACCGGCTCGCCGCCGACGACCGCATCCCGCTCGACCGGGCACAGCTCGACGCATTGCTCGACGACAAGGAGGCCTTCGTCGGCGCGGCGGGCCGCCAGGTCGCCGACGTCATCGCCGCCGCCGAGAAGATCATCGCCGAGAACCCGCAGGCAGCGGCCTACACCCCGGCGCCGATTCTGTAACGAGGACACTGGCTGTCCGCAATGTGGGGAACCATGTCGGCATGAGTATCGACTTCCAGGTGACCTTCGACTGTGCGGACCCGGCAGCGCTGTCCGCGTTCTGGGCCGAGGTTCTCGGCTATCGGCTCGCTCCCCCGCCGCCGGGCTTCGACACGTGGGACGACGCGCTCTCGGTAATGGGCATCGCCGAGGATCGGCGCAACGACGCCTCGGCGCTGGTGGATCCGGCAGGTGCAGGGCCGCGTGTCTTCTTCCAGCGGGTGCCCGAGGGCAAGACCGTCAAGAACCGCGTCCACCTCTGTGTTCGGGCGGCCCCCGGTTTATCGGGTGAGGAGCGGATGGCCGCGCTGGAGCGTCGTGGTGTCGAACTGGTCGATGCGGGCGCCCGGCGGCTCGCCCGGCACGAACCGGCGCCTCCGCTGGCGGGCGGCCACCTCGTGATGGCCGATCCGGAGGGCAACGAGTTCTGTCTCGACTGACTCGGCGGTCCGGGCGAGCAGCCCGTGGCTAGCCCGCGTCGGGATCGGCGGGTGTGCGGTCGGCGTGCCCCAACGACCAGTCAGGTAGTACCGAATTGCGGACGCGGCGTTTGAGTTCGGCGGCGTCGGGAAAACCGCCGTCGCGCTTACGTTCCCAGATCTGCTCGCCGTCGGCCTCGATGACGAAGATGCCGCCGGTGCCCGGGCGCAGGGTGACCGAGCCGAGGTCGGTGCCGAAGGTCGACAGCAGTTCCGCCGCCATCCAGTTGGCCCGCAGCAACCAATTGCATTGCGTGCAGTAGGTGATGGTGATCTGCGGTGCGCCCATGACGACCCAGACTGCCAGATCACCCCGAGCCACCTCACCCCGAGCGCCGGGTCACCCAGGCTGCCCCTGCCGACCTGCGCGCACTATGGTCGAAGGCATGCGTCCGGCTCTCGACTCGTACACCTTTCTCGCCTCCGGCAAGGTCCGCGAGATCTATCAGATCGACGATGACACCCTGCTGATGGTGGCCAGCGATCGCATCTCGGCTTACGACCACATCCTGAGCCCGGCGATACCGGACAAGGGCGCCATCCTGACCGCCATGAGTTTCTACTGGTTCGATGCGCTCGGCGTGCCGAATCACCTGGCGGGCGGACCGACCGATGAGCGCATCCCCGACGGGTGTGTGGGCCGCTCGATGGTGGTGCGCAAGCTGCCGATGGTGCCGGTGGAATGTGTGGCCCGCGGCTACCTCACCGGCTCCGGGCTGATCGACTATCGAGCCACCGGTGCGGTGTGCGGGGTGGCGTTACCCGACGGCCTCGATGAGGCCGACAAGCTGCCGGAGCCGATTTTCACCCCGGCCACCAAGGCCGAACAGGGTGACCACGACGAGAACATCAGCTTCGAGGCTGTCGCCGCACAGGTCGGGTCCGAGCTGGCCGACGATCTTCGTCGCATGACCCTCGACATCTACCGTCGCGGCGCCGAACTCGCCGCACAACGCGGAATCATCCTGGCTGACACCAAGTTCGAGTTCGGGCGCGACACCGACGGGTCACTCGTCCTCGCCGACGAGGTGCTCACCCCGGACTCCTCGCGGTACTGGGAGGCCGCCGGCTACACGCCGGGACAGGTGCAACCGAGCTTCGACAAGCAGATCGTCCGTAACTGGCTGACCTCGCCGGAATCCGGCTGGGATCGCGCCTCCGATACGACCCCACCCGCTCTTCCCGCCGACGTGGTGACACGCACCCGGCAACGATACATCGAGGCCTACGAATGGATTTCGCAGAAATCCTTCGCCGACTGGCCGCAAGGATAGGAGTCACGTGACCGACGCAGCAGCAGCCGACACCGACGCCGCAGGCAGCACCGACGCAGTGGCCGCCGCCGCGCCGGTGGCCAAGAAGGTTCCCCTCGAGCGAATCCATCACGGCGACACCGTCATCGACAACTACGAGTGGTTGCGCGACAAGGACGACCCCGAGGTGATCGCCTACCTCGAGGCGCAGAACGCCTACACCGAGGCCCATACCGCCGCGCTGGCGGATCTGCGGGCGACGATCTTCGACGAGATCCGTTCGCGCACCAAGGAAACCGACATGTCGGTGCCGTCGCGGCGCGGTGAGTACTGGTACTACGCGCGCACCCTTGAGGGCAAACAGTATGCGATGCAATGCCGTTGCCCCATCGTCGATCCCGACGACTGGACACCGCCGACGGTGTCCGAGGATGCGCCGCTGCCGGGCGAGGAGGTGCTCTTTGACGCCAACGACGAGGCCGAGGGGCACGACTTCTTCAGCGTCGGTGCGCTCACGGTCAGTCACGACGGCAACTGGCTGGCCTACAGCACCGACGTGGTCGGCGACGAGCGGTACACGTTGCGATTCAAGGACCTTCGGACCGGAGAGCTGTTGCCCGATGTCATCGCCGATACCGCGGGCGGGGCCGTGTGGTCGACCGACACCAAACACGTCTTCTACCAGACCGTCGACGCCGCGTGGCGTCCGGACACGGTGTGGCGCCACGACATCGGCGCCGGCACCCCCGACGTCAAGGTCTTCCACGAGCCCGACGAACGCTACTGGGTCGGCATGGGATCGACCCGCAGCGACAAGTACCTGGTGATCGCCGTCGGCTCCAAGATCACCTCCGAGTGTTTCGTCCTGTCCGCCGACGACCCCACCGGCGAATTCCGCAGCGTCGCACCCCGGGTCGACGGTGTGGAATACAACGTCGAACACGCCGAGATCGCCGGCACCGACTATTTCCTGATCGTGCACAACGATGTTCGTGACGGCGAGAAGGCCGAGGACTTCGCCGTCGACATCGCCCCCGTCGACGATCCGGCCGCCCGAACCGAGTTCATCGGACATCGGCGCGGCTTCCGGATCGAGGACGTCGACGCCTTCCGCGACTATCTCGTGCTCAGCTACCGCGCCGACGCCCTGCCGCGGGTGGCCATCGCCGATCTCCGGCGGATCGACGGCATCCCGGTCGCCGAGGATTTCATCGAGGTCGCCGTCGCGCAGGAGCTGTTCTCCCTCGGCCTCGGCGGCAACCGCGAATGGGCCACGCCACGACTGCGATTCGGGTACGGCAGCTTCATCGAACCGTCGGAACTCTTCGAGCTCGACGTGACCACCGGCGAGCGCATCCTGCTCAAGCGTCAGCCCGTTCTCGGCGACTTCCGCCCCGAGGACTACGTGCAGTCGCGCGAATGGGCCACCGCCGCCGACGGTACCGAGATCCCGTTGTCGATCGTGCGCCACAAGTCGGTGGCGGCACCCGGCGACGAGGGTGCGGCGCCGGCCCCGTTGCTGCTCTACGGATACGGCTCGTACGAGGCCAGTTTCGACCCGTCGTTCTCGGTGTCACGACTGTCGATGCTCGATCGCGGTGTGGTCTTCGTCCTTGCCCATGTCCGCGGTGGCGGCGAGATGGGCCGGCACTGGTACGAGACCGGCAAGACGCTGACCAAGAAGAACACCTTCACCGACTTCGTGGACTCGGGTCGCCACCTCGTCGAACGCGGCTGGACGACGTCGGAACAGATGGTCGCCGAGGGCGGTTCGGCCGGTGGACTGCTGATGGGTGCGGTGGCCAATCTGGCGCCGGAGCTCTTCCACGGGATCCTCGCCTCGGTGCCGTTCGTCGACGCCCTCAACTCGATCCTCGACCCGTCGCTGCCGTTGACGGTCATCGAATGGGACGAGTGGGGTGACCCGCTGCACGATCCGGCGGTCTACGAGTACATGAAGTCGTACTCGCCGTACGAGAACGTCGAGGCGCTCCCGTATCCCGCGATCCTCGCCCAGACCTCGCTCAACGACACCCGTGTGCTGTTCACCGAGGCGGCGAAATGGGTTGCCCGCCTGCAGGAGTTGAGCACCTCGGACAATCCGATCCTGCTGAAGACCGAGATGTCGGCGGGCCACGGCGGTGTCTCCGGACGCTACAAGCAGTGGGAAGAGGTCGCCTTCGAGATCGCATGGATTCTCCAGCAGACCGGAGCCGTCACGCCGTAGTCTTCGGCACCAGGGTCTGCGCGACGATCCCACCGTCGAAGACGGCGGTGTCGATGAGATCGAGGTCGAGTGGTTGCGTGAGGTCGCTGAACAGCGGCTGCCCGCGACCCAATGCGATCGGTGCGATCACCAGCCGGTATTCGTCGACGAGTCCGAGCGAGACGAGGCTGCGGGCGAAGCGCACCCCACCGTTGACGAGGACGACGCCTGCGGTGTGTTCCTTCAGACGTTCGACGTCGGTGACGAGGTCGCCGCCGGCGAGGTAGGGCGATTCCCACGTGCCCGCTCCCGCGAACGGAAAACCGCCCGGTGGCGGTGCCGCTTCTGCCGACAGGGAGTGCGACGCGACGACCTTCGGGGTGTCGTTCATCGCCGCGGCCATCGGCCCCTGCGCCGACGACCAGAAGGCGGCGACCCCGTCGTGGAATCCCCGCCCGATCAGGTGGACATCGGCCTCCTGCAGGGTGCGCAGCACCCAGGCGGTCGAGTCGTCGCTGCGTGCGGCCATGGCCCAGTCCATCTCACCGTCGGGGCCGGCGATGAAGCCGTCCAACGACATCGACATCTTCAGTACCAGTGTGCTCATGCAGGGACAGACCGGCGCGGCGTTCAGAACTCATCGCTGCAGCGGCCCGGGCCGCCGAATGCACGAGGCCCGCACCCGAGATGATCGGGTGCGGGCCTGGCGCGTTGGTGCCGTCGACGCTCAGTGCAGCAGCGTCGGCGTGCGATCCATGTCTTCCTCGACGAGCGGGGAGGCGATCTTCTTGCGGGGCAGGAAGAATGCGGGGATCACGGTCACCGCGACCAATACCGTCGCCACGATGAACGTGGTACCGAAGGCTTCGGCCGCCCAGGAGAACCACTGATCCGGCGGGTTCGCCGGAAGCGCGGCGGGGGTGTTGGCGCTCGCCTGCACGGCCTGCGCGTACTTATCGGGTGCGGCGTTGGAGCTGATCGCCAGCAGCGACTCCGGATGCGACTTGAACATGTTGGCCAGGACCACCGAGATCACGGCGGTACCGATCGACGACGCGGTCTGCTGCACCACGTTCATCAGCGTCGAACCGTCGGGAACCTGCTTGTTGTTCAGGGTGGCCAGCGCCGCGGACATGATCGGCATCATCGTCATACCCATGCCCAGACCCTGGACGAACAACGCCAGGCACACCGCCCAGTAGGGGGTGTCGGCGCCGAGGAAGACGAAGTAGCCCATGCCGCAGAAGATCAGCACGATACCGCCGAGGACGAACTTGCCCGGCCCCATCTTGTCGGTCAGGCGCCCGGCGATGGGCATGGTGAGCATCGCGCCGAGACCCTGCGGGGCGAGCAGCAGGCCGGCCATCAACGTGGACTCGCCGCGAACACCGATGAAGTACTGCGGATAGAGCAGTGCCGCACCGAAGAACGCGATCATGAAGGTGGTCATCGTGACCACCGCGATGGCCAGCGTCTTGTTCTTGAACAGGCGCAGATCCAGCAGCGGATTCTTCGCGCGCAGCGCGTGGATGATGAACGCGACGATCAGCACGGCGCCGATGATCGTGGTGACGAGCACCTTCGTGTCCATGAACGTGCCGGCGTCGGTGGACGAGGAGATGCCGTAGAGGAACAACGCCAGACCGGGCGAGAGCATCAGCAGGCCGATGAAATCGATTGTCGGGCGCTGTTTCTCCTCGTCGTCACGCAGCACGAGCCAGGCGTAGACGAGGGCGACCAGGCCGATCGGGACGTTGATCAGGAACACCCAGTGCCAGCTGGCCTTCTCGATGAGCAGACCGCCGAGGATGGGTCCGGCGATGGGGCCCAACAGCATCGGGATACCGAGGACTGCCATCACCGAGCCGACGCGTTCGGGACCGGCGGCCTTGGTGAGGATCATCATGCCGATCGGCATCAGCAGACCACCGCCGAGTCCCTGGACGACGCGGAAGGCCACCAGCGAACCGATGTTCCAGGCGACCGCGCACAGCGCGGAACCGATGAGGAACAGCACCAGCGAGGTCATGTAGACCTTCTTGGTGCCGAATCGTGCCGCGGCCCAGCTCGAGAGCGGGATGACCGCGGCCAGCGCCAGCGTGTAGCCGGTCATCGTCCACGCGGCGCCCGCGGCGTTGGTGTTGAAGGTCTCCTGGAAGGTGTTCTGCGCCACCGACACCACGGTCACGTCGAGGATCGACATGATGGCGCCGAGCACGACGACACCGGCAACGGTCAGCACGTGCCGGTCGAGTTTGGTGTCCGGTGGGCCGGCGTGGGCCGTCCCGCCGGCGGAGGTGGAACTCGTCATGAGTGCACTTTCTGGTCGTGGGTCCGATGGGTGTCGAGAGTGGGGTGGGTCAGGTCGAAGTAATCGGTGTCGGCGTCGACGATGTGTCGCAGCGCATCGGTCAATGCGTCACGGTGTTCGGCGGGCAGGCCGGCGACGAAGTCGCTGATGATCTCCTGGCGCACGCTGAGCTGTTCGTCGACGAGGTGCCGGCCGCCCGCGGTGAGGCTGACGCGTTTGACGCGCCGGTCGGCGGGGTCCTCGCGGCGATCGACGAATCCGAGCCGCACGAGGCGGTCGACGGTCCTGCCGGTCGCGGCCAGCGACAAGCCGATGGCCTCGGCGATCTCGTGGACGGACATCGGCACCTGGGCCTCACCGGCGACGAACAACACCCGGATCTGGGAGAAGGTGAGGTCGGTGGTGGCGAGGTCGTCGACAGCGGCGGCCTTGCTCAGGCAGGTCAGTCGATCCAGGAACTCGTGCAGTGCGCGGCACGCGGAATCGATCGAAGTGGACACCCGAAAATACTAACGGCGACGCAACTATCGCGCGAGCACAATTATCGGTGATATGTGTCATAGCGCAGAAAAGTCGGTGATCTGCACCACCGCGCCAGGGGGATTAGGGTCGGGAGTCATGAGCAATGTCAAGGACATCCCCGTGGCCGCACTCGACGGATCGGCGCTGTCGCTGTCCGATTTCACCGGACCTTTGCTGGTCGTCAACGTCGCCAGCAAATGCGGCCTCACGCCCCAGTACACCGGACTGGAAGAACTGGCCAAGACCTACGGTGAGCGCGGACTGACCGTCGTGGGTGTGCCTTGCAACCAGTTCATGGGCCAGGAACCGGGCAGCGCCGAGGAGATCGCGACCTTCTGTTCCACCAATTACGGCGTCACCTTCCCGCTGCTGGAGAAGACCGATGTCAACGGTGACGGACGGCATCCCCTCTACGCCGAGCTGACGAAGCTCGCCGACGCCGACGGCGAGGCCGGTGACATCCAGTGGAACTTCGAGAAGTTCCTCGTCGGCGCCGACGGCGAGCCCGTCGCCCGCTTCCGCCCGCGCACCGAGCCGACCGCACCCGAGGTCGTCGCGGCGATCGAGGCGGCGCTGCCGGTAAGGTAACCGGTGTTCAGCCAACCTCCTCCGGTCGTCGTCCGAAGGCCAGGAGATATTCGATAGGGAGCTATTGCCGATGGCACGAGTGGTGGTCGACGTGATGCCCAAGGCCGAGATCCTCGATCCCCAGGGTCAGGCGATCGTCGGCGTACTGGGCCGTCTGGGATTCTCCGGCATCGCCGATGTCCGCCAGGGCAAGCGTTTCGAACTCGAGGTCGACGACTCCGTCGACGACGTCACGTTGGAGCGCATCGCCGAGGAGTTGTTGACCAACACGGTGATCGAGAACTTCAACGTCTCCCGGATTGCCGAGTAGGCAGCGGAGACGACTGTGAGCAACGCACGCATCGGGGTCATCACCTTTCCCGGCACCCTCGACGACGTCGACGCCGCCCGCGCGGTCCGTCTCGCCGGGGCCGAGGCCGTCGAGTTGTGGCACGGCGACGCCGATCTCCAGGGCGTCGACGCCATCGTCGTGCCCGGCGGGTTCTCCTACGGCGACTACCTGCGCGCCGGGGCGATCGCCAAGTTCGCCCCCGTCATGGGTTCGGTCATCGAGGCCGCCGGCAAGGGTATGCCGGTTCTGGGAATCTGCAACGGTTTTCAGGTCCTGTGCGAGGCCGGACTGCTGCCCGGCGCGCTGACCCGTAACGAGGGACTGCACTTCATCTGCCGCGACCAGTGGCTGCGTGTCGAGTCGACCACGACCGCCTGGACCACCCGGTTCGAGCGTGGCGCGGAGATCCTCATCCCCCTCAAGTCGGGGGAGGGCCGTTACGTCGCCCCGCAACGCAAACTCGAGGAACTCGAGGGCGAGGGGCTGATCGTGTTCACCTATGCCGGTGGCAATCCCAACGGTTCGGCCCTCGACATCGCCGGCATCAGCAGCCCTGACGGCCGGATCGTCGGACTGATGCCGCACCCCGAACACGCCACCGAGGCCCTGACCGGTCCGAGTGACGACGGCCTCGGCCTGTTCTACTCGGCGATCGACGCCGTCCTGGCCAACGCGTGACGATGCGGCGGGTGACGGCATGAGTGCTCCTCGTCTGACCACCACGGCCACCGCGAGGGGGCTCGGTGCCTTCATCGACGCCTCGCCCTCTCCGTTCCACGTCTGTGCGACGGTGGCGGCGGAATTGGAGGAGGCCGGATTCCGGCGCCTGTTCGAGGAACGCGAGTGGTCACTGGATGCGCGCCGCTTCTACGTCATCCGCGGCGGTTCGATCATCGCGTGGGATCTCGGTGACGGCAATGCCTTTCGGATCGTCGGCGGCCACACCGACAGTCCCAACCTGCGTCTCAAGCAACGCCCGGATCGCGTCAGTGCCGGTATCCGCACGATCGCGCTCGAACCCTACGGTGGCGCTTGGCTGAACTCCTGGCTCGACCGTGATCTCGGGTTGTCCGGCCGACTCGCCTATCGCTCCGGCAACGCCGTAGAGCACGTGCTGGTGCATGTGACCGAGCCGGTGGTCCGGGTGCCGCAGTTGGCGATTCACCTCTCCGCCGACCGCAAGGGCGTCACCCTGGACCCGCAACGGCACCTCGACGGGGTGTGGGGGATCGGTGCCGACGTGCCCGACGTGCTGGACTGGGTGGCCGAATATGCCGGTATCGCACCGGATTCGGTGCTCGGCTGGGAGTTGATGACCCACGACGTGGCGCCGTCGCGGCTGATCGGAACCGACGAAAGCCTGCTCAGCGCACCGCGTCTGGACAATCAGGGCACCTGTTACGCCGGGCTGCGGGCGTTGCTCGACGGCTCGCCCGCCATCGCGACCCGAGTACTCGCGCTGTTCGACCACGAGGAGGTCGGCAGCGGCTCCGAGCGCGGCGCGGCGTCGGACTTCCTGTCCACCGTCCTCGAACGAATCGTGTTGTCCCGCGGGGGAAGCCGGGCCGACTACCTGCAGGCGATGGCGTTGAGCATCTGTGTGTCGGGCGACATGGCCCACGCCACCCACCCGAACTATCCCGAGCGGCACGAGCCCACCCACCAGATCGCCATCGACGGCGGTCCGGTGCTCAAGGTGAACCAGAATCTGCGCTACGCCTCGGATGCGATCGGAGAGGCCGTCTTCGCGCTGGCCTGCGACACCGCGGGGGTTCCCATGCAGCGATACATCCACCGGGCCGACCTGCCCTGCGGCTCGACGATCGGGCCGATCACCGCCACGCGTACCGGTCTGATGACCATCGACGTGGGCGCGCCCCAACTCGCGATGCACAGTGCCCGCGAGCTGATGGGTGCCGCCGATGTGCCGATGTATTCCGCTGCGCTACAAGCTTTCCTGAGTACCGAAGCCTGAGCACAGAGGTCTGATCACAGTGGCCTGAGCCGGTCGGTCAGATCGGCCGGAATCCCGCGCCGACGCCGCCTTGGGCGTTGAGGTCGGCGAGGATCGCGGTCATCTTGGTGGCGACCAGCGGGCTGTAGATCGGGATCGCCGGATTCACACAGCCGATCGCGCCCTTGATCGGGGTGCCGGGGATGCCGAGGATGAGGCCGCCGTTGAGCATGCCGACGACACGATCACCCATCACGATCGGGCCGCCGGAGTCGCCGTGGTTGGCGCAGACATAACTGAGGCTGTCGGTGCTGCTGGTCTGCAGGACCGGCCCACAGCTGAAGCCGGTGGTGCGTCCGGCCTTACAGACGTTGGCGCCGGCCGGCGGGAACGCCCCGACGCTGCGGATGGTCGCGCCGCCCGCGGTGCGTACGGCGCTCACCCGATTCGGGTCGAGGGTGATGACCGCGTAGTCACCCGGTTCGCTCTTGCGCGCGAAACGACCGACCACACCCGCGGCGGGGTTGTCCTCGAGGGAGACCTTCGATCCGACATGGCCGCAGTGCCCGGCGGTCAGGCCGATGAGTCGTCCGGCGCGATCGTGCCCGACCGTGGTCATCGTGCAGCCGAATCGGCCGTCGATCACGATGGCACTGCCGCCGCCGACGGTGGCTCGCGGTGCTGCCTGCGCCGCATAGGCGGGCGCGAGTGCGAGCAGGAGTCCGACGAGGACGGTCAGGATGCGCAGGGTACGACGCAAGGTGCTCTCCGATCGTGGTGACAAAGGTCCGGGAGAGTTCGCGATAGCGAATCCGCCCTCGGTGCTCCGCCACCCTATCCGGCGCGGATGCCCGGTCAAACAACCTCGGCGGAAGCGCCTCAGTAGCTGCGGGCGAAGCCGAGCACGTTGTCGACGTAGGTCATCGAGTTGTTGTAGCGCAGCACCGCGGCCGTCTGTCCGGCGATGTCGCGCAGGTTCAGCCCGCCGTCGCACAGGTAGCGCGCGGTGGTCAGCGCGGCGTCGTAGATGTTCTGCGGGTCGGCGATGCCGTCGCCGTTGCCGTCGGCGGCGTACTTCTTCCACGTCTGCGGGATGAACTGCATCGGTCCGACCGCCCGGTCGTGGACCGGGTCGCCGTCGATGGCACCACCGTCGGTGTCGGTGATGACCTGGTTGCCGGCCAGCGAGCCGTCGAGGGTGGGCCCGTAGATCGGGGTCTTCAGGCGGCCGGACGGGTCGACGTCGCCGTTGTCGGCGTGGTGGGATTCGACCTTGCCGATTCCGGCGATGAGCTTCCAGTCGATCCCGCAGACCGGTTCGGTGCGTGCGATGGTGTCGGCGG
>NZ_MVPX01000660.1:0-312 GCF_002043085.1 Gordonia sp. i37
CCGCGGCGGCGAAAATGGCGTGCGTGCCGCACTCGGCGAGCGCCACCACCCGCGCCATCGGGAACGCCGCCCGCTCACCCTTGTTCACCCCGGGCCGCCCGAAATACTCATCGTTGACCGGCGTGTCGGCGACATCAAGACACGTCCCATCCACAGCAACCAGCCGCCGCCCCGCCAACCACACCCCAGGCGTCGATTCCCGCCCCAACGGCACCGCGACCCGCTCAAACAACGCCTTCATCGGCGCCGACCCCAGACGAGACCGCGCCTGAAAGATCGCCGACTTCCCCGGAACGCGATAGGACTCCTCCC
>NZ_MVPX01000661.1:0-2001 GCF_002043085.1 Gordonia sp. i37
CCTCCCGCAGCGCCGACCGCACATCGTCGGCGGTCACCGCGGTCTGCACAGCAGCCTGGTCGGGCGAGGTGGGCTCGGGCGAGGTCGGCTCCGGCGAGGTCGGCTCCGGCGAGGTCCGTTCAGGGGGCGCCTCCTCGGGGCCGGCCGGTGAACCGACGGACGGCGCGTCGGTGGTCCGGAGACCCTGCGCCTGCGACACAGTCGGTTGCACCGCCGACGGGGCGAGGGCCGCCGGGCTCGACTCCTCCCGCATGATGTCCATCGACGGTGCGGGCGAGGTGCGCATCGGAACGGTCGGCGCGGCCCCCTGGTCCAGCGCGACGATCTCGGCAATGACCTCGCTGGCACGAATGTGCCCCTCGCTGATGGCAATTCCGTGCGTGCTGACCGCGCCGATCGCGGCGAGCGTCGCCGGGTCGGCGTGGGGTTGCGCAACCGCCTGCGCCAGTTCGCGAGCCAGGGTCAGCTGCCCTTCCAGATAGCCGCGGTGGGTGTGCAGGTGATCGGCCAGGAGCGCACCGAGGTCACCCGCCGGGGCTGCGACCTTCTCGGCCGCAGGCCGTGTCGGATTGACGGTGACGTCGGGGGCAGAGGGGATCTCCATGGTCATGTCACTCTCTGTGGGTTGTGCGAGCGTGGTGGCAGCGATCGGCGGCGCTTGTGACGAGACGTCGACGGTCGTTCCGTTCGGCCGGCCCGCCATCGACTGTGCTGCCGCTGACTGAGCCGCCGTCGACTGGGCCGCCGTCGACTGGGCCGCTGTTGGTTGGGCACCGATGCGAAAGCCGTCGTGTAGCGCATCCTGGTAAGCCTGCTTGCGCACGGCGGGAACGTATTCCGGCGCCGACAGGGTGACCGTCATGCCCGTCGACGGTCGCGGCGCCACCGGATCGGAGGCGTAACGGTTGATACCGGTCAGGGGTGCACCCAGCACCGCGAGGTGAACAGCGGCACGCTTGAGTGCCACGTCACTGTCACCGAGCGGACCCGCGTCGGTGGGTATCGCGACAACGTCGTCGAGAGTGCGGTCGACCAGTGACGTGAGCACCTTCTTGGGGCCGAACTCGACGAAGACATTGCACCCCGCGTCGGCCATCGCCGACAACGCCGCGGCGAACTCGACCGGCCGGCGCAACTGGCCGACCAGGGTGTCGCGGTTGTGTTCGATGTCATCCCCGTAGTGCGCGCCAGGCGAATTGGCGTACACAACTCCGTGTGGAGCACTGATTGTCGCAGCCTCGGCCGCCGAGCGAAAGGCATCGACCGCATGGTCGACGTAGGGGGTGTGGAAGGCCGCCGACACCGGCAACTGCCGAACGTTGAGACCCGCATCGCGCGCGTCGGCGGCAAAGCGCTCGACCGCGTCCGTGCCGCCTCCGACGACCACCTGGTCGGGTGCGTTGTGGTTACAGAGCCAGATGTCGTCACGACCGTCGAGCATCTCCTCCACCCGGTCGCGGTCGGTCTGAACGGCGAGCATGGTTCCTCGATCGCCGTCGCCGGACGGTGCCATCGCCGCTCCACGGGCGCGCGCGAGTGCATGGAAATCGTTGTCGCTCAACGATCCCGACGCCCACAGCGCGGTGAGTTCACCAAAACTGTGTCCCGCGAAGTCGGTGACGGACAGACCGAGCTCGGCCAGGAACCCGAACTGCCCCGCAGCGAGGGCACCGATGGCGGGCTGCGCGAATTCCGTGCGACGCAACATGATTTCCTGCGCCTCCCGGTCCTCGTCGGTGAACGCCGGCGGCGGATACACCACCGAGCCCAGTCTCGTCGAAGCGCCGGCGAAGACGGCATTGGCATCATCGAAGGCACGGGCGAGCGTGGGCACGTTGAGTGCCGCGGTGATACCCATGTCCACGTACTGACTGCCCTGACCGGCGAACAGCGCGGCCACCCGCAGGTCGGGCATCGCCGCGGCGGCGTAGTAGTGAATCGCCCCGGGTTTGCTGGAGGCTCGGTTAGTTGGTTCCAGCGGTTGCTGGGACCGGGTTCCCA
>NZ_MVPX01000662.1:0-512 GCF_002043085.1 Gordonia sp. i37
CCACGGTGCACCGCGTGCTGGTACGCAACGGATTGGTCAATCCTCAAGAGCAGCTACATAAACGAGTCTACAAGCGATGGGAGCGGGAAGCTCCGATGCATCTGTGGCAACTCGACCTGGTTGGAGGTGTGTTCCTGGCTGGCGGCCGGGAATGCAAACTGTTGACCGGCATCGACGACCATTCCCGCTTCGTCACCGTCGCCGCGGTTCTCGAGCAGCCCAGTGGCAGTGCCGTGTGTGAAGCGTTCGTCGGGGCGATGAATCGATGGGGCGTGCCGTTCGAGGTGCTCACCGACAACGGCAACCAGTTCACCGGCAGACACACGCGGCCGTTGCCGGTTGAGGTGCTCTTCGAGCGGACGTGTCGCGAGTACGGCATCACCGCGCGGTTGACCAAACGCCGGTCACCGACCACGACCGGCAAAATCGAACGATTCCATCGCACATTGCGCCGGGAGCTTCTCGACGAGACTGGCGCCTTCGACACCATCGAGACCGCGCAAACGGCTATC
>NZ_MVPX01000663.1:0-270 GCF_002043085.1 Gordonia sp. i37
GGGGTCGATCCGATCTGCCGGGTACTCGCCGAGTACGGAATGCAGATCGCCCCGTCCACCTACTACGCCCACAAGCAACGCGGCCGGATCTCGGCGGCCGCGCTGGCCGAGGCCTACGCCGCGCACGAGGTGTTCCGCCAGTTCACCAAGAACCGCAGTGTCTACGGGGTCCGCAAGATGCATCATCAGATGTGGCGAGCAGGACACCCCATGGGTCGCGATCAGGTCGGCCGGCTGATGGGGATCTGCGGGATCTCCGGAGCAGTCCGG
>NZ_MVPX01000664.1:0-483 GCF_002043085.1 Gordonia sp. i37
CCCCGACTCGGTGCGGAAGTAGGTAAAATCGGCTACCCACAACCGATTTGGTGCCGCAGCATAGAACTGTCTGTCGACCAGATCCGCCGGCCGCGACGCTGCCGCATCAGGGATGGTCGTACGCACTCGCTTCTTCTTACTCGCGCCATGCCATCCCATCTCCCGCATCACTCGTTCAACAGTGCATCGAGCAACATCAATACCACTGCTGCGCAATACTATCCATGTCTTGCGTGAACCCAGAACCCGCATCAGCGGTCGCTTCCGGCGCAAAGCGAAGATCGCATCGATGACCTGCGCATCGGCGAACATGCGGGCGCTCGGCCCGCGGTTGATGTGATCATAGTAAGTGGACGGGGCGATGTGGATACCATGCTCGCAGAGCACGGCGCACATCGAATCGACGCCCCAGACAAGGCCATCCGCACCCACCTGGTGTCCCTGGTGAGTGCGGATGAACTCCACAATTAGCGGTGTGGCCGG
>NZ_MVPX01000665.1:0-532 GCF_002043085.1 Gordonia sp. i37
GTGACGGTACCTGCAGAAGAAGCACCGGCCAACTACGTGCCAGCAGCCGCGGTAATACGTAGGGTGCGAGCGTTGTCCGGAATTACTGGGCGTAAAGAGCTCGTAGGCGGTTTGTCGCGTCGTCTGTGAAATTCTGCAGCTTAACTGCAGGCGTGCAGGCGATACGGGCAGACTTGAGTACTACAGGGGAGACTGGAATTCCTGGTGTAGCGGTGAAATGCGCAGATATCAGGAGGAACACCGGTGGCGAAGGCGGGTCTCTGGGTAGTAACTGACGCTGAGGAGCGAAAGCGTGGGTAGCGAACAGGATTAGATACCCTGGTAGTCCACGCCGTAAACGGTGGGTACTAGGTGTGGGTTCCATTTCACGGGATCCGTGCCGTAGCTAACGCATTAAGTACCCCGCCTGGGGAGTACGGCCGCAAGGCTAAAACTCAAAGGAATTGACGGGGGCCCGCACAAGCGGCGGAGCATGTGGATTAATTCGATGCAACGCGAAGAACCTTACCTGGGTTTGACATACACCAGACGC
>NZ_MVPX01000666.1:0-245 GCF_002043085.1 Gordonia sp. i37
ACGCTGTCGCTGTCGGTGGTGTCGATGTCCTCGCCACGCTGGGCGGCGCGCGCCATGATCGAGGCCCGGTTGGTGGACAGTTCCCCGTTCAAATACGCAGCGCGGATCAGGGGGAGTTCTTTGAGGAGGTCCGCCAGCGCTATCCAGCTGCCGGCTTTGCTGCGGGAGACCTTGAATTGCAGAGACACTTCGGCGCGTGCGAGTTTGTCGGCGTGCTCGATCACCGAGCCCCACACCTCGACCTC
>NZ_MVPX01000667.1:0-394 GCF_002043085.1 Gordonia sp. i37
GATATGCATTGCAAAAATAAAGATGCTCGCATCCACTATGCACTTCTCAAACAACACACACCCACAACCGGCCAACCCTCCACCCGCCATCACAACAGGCATCACCAGACCAACCCGCATTGCAAGCACCAAGACAACACACGAATGTGTTCCCTCAGAACCCCGACAGTGTATTAGCAGCATCTGACCAGTCACCCGGAAAGATCACCCAGCCACCCACCCTTACAAGGGCCGGCAACCAAAATGGGCGTGTTTGATGTTTCACCCTCGAAAACACAACATGCGGTCACCACACTCGGATGACACGAACACGATTGTTTTGCGTTCTCCTTAGAAAGGAGGTGATCCAGCCGCACCTTCCGGTACGGCTACCTTGTTACGACTTCGTCCCAAT
>NZ_MVPX01000668.1:0-247 GCF_002043085.1 Gordonia sp. i37
TTCTCCCGGCCGTCATCGATGGTGTAGTCGATCACCCGCACCAGCATCGGCTCAGCGCGCCGCGCCGCGGCCGAATGTGTCTGGTGCAATTCGGCCAGCCACGAGCCATCCGGAAAGTCCTTCACATGTCGTGGTAACGGCCCTGTACCTGAGGTCTTCACCCGCCACAACAGATCCGCGTTGGTCGCTATAGCTTTGCGCCACAACGCATACGAGAACACTCCACGATCAGCCGTGACCAGCATCC
>NZ_MVPX01000669.1:0-4193 GCF_002043085.1 Gordonia sp. i37
ACGTGTCGTCGCGGTCCGGACCTTCAGCAAGGCCCATGGCCTTGCCGGATTGCGCGTCGGGTACGGGGTGGGCCCGATTCCGTTGATCGACGAATTACGTTCTCACGAAGTGCCTTTCGCCGTCGGATCACTCGCCGAACTCGCGGTTCCACTGACCCTGGACTTGTCCGACGAGTTGTCGGAGCGGGTACGGCGGATGCGGATCGAACGCAGATGTCTTGCCGACAGACTGCGAGCCGCAGGCGCCAACGCGCTTCCCAGTCAGGCCAACTTCTTGTTCTTGCCCGGCGCCGAGGGCGTCGCTCTCGGCGAGGTCCTCATCGCGTGCGGGATTTCGGTCACACCGTATCGGCCACACGGTCTGCGGATCACCATCGGTGATCGGTACGACACCGAGCGCGTGATCCGCACCCTGGAAACGGTGGCGGCCTCGGCGTGACCGGTACTCGTGTCCGGTTGGTCTGACTCGCGCGGCAACACCACCGGCTCCCCTACGCTGGGACGGTGCGCATCCTGGAGCAGACCGCCGAGAAGTGGCGTCGTTTCCGCGGGTCGCGCTTCCTCCCGGCGACCGTGGTCACCCTGCTGTGCAGTGTGGCGGTTGCCCTGTTCGTCGGTTCCTACACGTACGCGACGGCCAATCCCCGGCCGGAGACCATCCCGATCGCCATCGTCGGCAGCCTTCCGACCGCACAGTCACGAATGCTCGAGAGTGATCTCGAGGACGCGATCGGCAGCTCGCTCGACATCACCTCTGTGGCCGACCGGGCGAGCGGCGCCGAGCAACTGGCCGAGCAACGGGTGTTCGCGATCGTGGAAATCTCGACGCCGAATCGCCTGATGACCCTTGATATCTCGAGTGCATCGGGTCAGTCGGTGGCATCACTGCTCACCGATACCCTTCCGCCCGCCGCACAGCGGGCCGGGTACACGGTCACGGTTCGGGACCTGCATCCGTTGCAGGACGGCGACCCGCATGGTCTGACGGTCTTCTACATGACGATCGCGGCGGTCGTCGTCGGATTCGTCGGCGCCATCCAGCTCGGTGTACACGCGGCCGCGCTGAAACCCTGGGAGCGCATCGGATTCACGGGCGCCTACTCTCTTCTGGGCGGGCTGTTGGTGACCTTCACCGTCGACCGGGTGGTGGCCATGCTCGATCTGCCGTTCTTCGAGGCCTGGTTCATCGTGGCGTTCACCATGTTCACGTGCGGCATGATCTTCACGATGTTCAGTTCGCTGATGGGCCGGTGGGCGATCCTGCCGACCTGGGCGGTGATGATCCTGCTCGGCAACCCGTCGTCGGGCGGTTCGGTGGCGTGGCCGCTGCTGCCGCGCATCCTGGCGAGCATCGGTGGGTGGCTTCCGCCGGGTTCGACGGTCAGTGCCTTGCACACCGCCATCTACTTTCCCCATCACCAGCACGCGGCACCCTTCGTGGTGCTCACGGTGTGGACCGTGTTGAGCACCGCCGTCTATCTGGTCCAACAACGCCGCTCCCTTGCTGTGGTGACCGCCGCGGCCTGACGGCCGGTCACCCCGGACGGATTCACCGGATCACCGAAACCGGGTGTGGGTGTCGGCTTTTCAGCGATCCTTCAGCGTAGGAGCGCAACACTTCTGGCCCATGGACACGATCAACGGCATCCCTGCGCATCCCCTGTTCGTTCACCTCGCGGTCGTGACGATTCCGCTCGCCGCATTGCTCGCCGGCGCCAGTGCTGCCTGGCCGAGCGCTCGACGCCGTCTCGGTATCGTGCCGCTACTCGTCGCCACGATCGCCGTCGTCGTCACACCATTGACCACCTCGGCAGGCGAGGCCCTGCAGAAACACGTCGCCGCCAACCCCGACCTCCTCCGCCATGCCGAGCTCGGCGATCAGATGATCGCCTGGGTGGCAACACTGTTCGCGCTCACCGTGCTGTGGTGGGCGGCGCATGACGAACGCATCCTGGCCCGTGTGCCGTGGCGGCCGTCGACTCGGGTCATCCGGATGGCGACGGTCATCCTGGCCGCGGCGACGCTCGTCGTCGCCGTCGGCACGCTCGTGATGGTGGTCCTGGTGGGCGACGCCGGCGCCCGGTCGGTGTGGGTGGACTGAGCACCCTGCGGTTCACCGCCAGCGCAACGCCCGCACCGGACACAGCCGGATCGCGGTGGCACCGAGGTCGGCGTCGACGTGCTCGTCGTGCACGATGGGATATCCCCACTCATCCGAGGTGAAGGCCGGCGCCAGCAGCTCCGAACAGATCCCGCGCCCCTCGCAGGCGATCCGGTCCACGGCGAGCCGGGCATCGGTATCGGGAGCGGCGACTCCGGCGAGACGATCACGGATCGACATCACGCGACCTCGCCATCGGTGGGGGTCGAGAACGCGGCGGGCGCGGGTAGACGGTGACCGGCCACTCGCAACGCGGATTCGACGAACCCGGCCACACCGTCGGGATGACGGCACGCCCCACGCCCGTGCAGCAACGACAGTCGCCGGGCGAGCAGTCGGCGGTCCGCGGCGGTTGCACGCCCCTCGATCACCCGGTGCACGACCTCGGCCAGTGCGGGCAGACCGAACACGCAGGGGCCGCATTGTCCCGCGGAGTCGTCGATCGCCCGTGCCACCACGTCGGCCACCAGCTCCCAGATGTTCGTGTGGGCGGGAACCGCATGGACGATCGCCGGACCGACTCCCAGACCGTGCGGACGCAGACCCGCACGTGACCATCGCACCGCCTGCGCCGCGCGAGTCGGCAGCAGGCCACCACCGACTCCGTTGAGCCACAGGAACTCCGAAGGGCCCGTCAGCCCGCCCGCCAGATCGAGGAGGTGGGCGAGGCTCACCCCGGCCGCCGTCTCGTACACACCCGGGCGACGAACCGCGCCGCCGACGGTGACCAGCCGAGGCCCCGGTTCGTCGTCGGTACCGTACGACCGGAACCACTCCGGTCCACGACGTGCGATCTGCTCGATGCGCCAGACCGTTTCGGCGTTGAACACCACGGTGGGGGCGATCGGACGGCCGGCGGCGTCGCGGGCGCCGGAGGTGATCGGCGCGAATCGCATCAGGGGCTGCGCGGGGCCGCCGGCAGCGAGCGATGCCAACGACGATTCCTCGGACGCCACATAGCGATTCGGCACCTCGAGCCACCTCGCCCCGGCGGCCTGCAGCCGGGCGAGTGTGTCCGATCCTCGGTGGGCGGCGATCAACGTGTTGTCCGCGGCAATGCGGTGCGCGGCCGCGCGCACCTCGTCGAGATGTCGCGCGATCACGGCGCCATCCTTGGCCGCCCCCGGCTCCCCGTCACAGGCATTGATCACCACCATCGCGTTGTGCTCCTGTGCGGCACGCAGTTTGATCGCTGTCGAGAATCCCGCGCCGCCGCGACCGCCGAGCCCTGCGCGGGTCACCAGGTCGATGAGATCGGTCATGTCCACTCCCGCATCGGAATCGCCGATCGAGACGGTCGGCTGTGCGCTGTCAGCGCGGGTTTCAACAGGCGCCACACCACGGCCAGCGCGGCGAGCACCGTGGCGCCGATGGTGATCCCGGTGAGCACCGGGGTATCGGAGGCCGCCATCAGGAGTCCGTGGGTGAGTGCGCACACCGCCACCGCGTAGGTGGCCCAGTGGATGGAGCGCCACCACCGTTCGGGAATTCGGTACCGCAGAACCGAACTCACGATCACGGCGAGTGCGAGGTCGGCGGCGACGGTTCCGAACGCCACCTCCATCCGCTGATAACCCGATGCCAGCGGCACCAGTGTGGCCCACCAGCCGACATGCACGTAGGTGTCGAGGACCGCGGTGAGCACGTGCACCCCGAGGAACACGATGGCCGCCATCGCAAGTGCGCGATGCACCGCGGTCACGACCGTCGTCGTGCGCGCCGACCGGATGCCGTCACCCGCGGTGAGTACGCCGAGTACGAGCACTCCGGTGAACATCAGCAGGGTGATCACCCCGGCGGCTCGCGAGAAGTACCACAACCAGGTGCTGTCCATCAGATCGCCTCACCGGTCGAGGTCTCCGGCGGCCATCCGGCGACCCGATACCCGTGACCGTCGTGGTCGACGAGAAGTGCCGGTATTCTCCTGCGCGTCAACCACTCCGGTGCATCGTCGGCGACGATCACCGCTGCCGTCGAGGCAGCGTTGGCGAGGACGGTGTCGGCGGCCATACAGGTGACCTGCGCCCACGGG
>NZ_MVPX01000067.1:0-8668 GCF_002043085.1 Gordonia sp. i37
CTTCCCCAACTTTCGGACCTCACTACAGACTCGGGTACATCGTTTACCCACTGCCGCGGTGCTCGTCGATTGCGGTGTTCGTCGACTTCATGGGGCAGTGGGCCGCGGACGAGGCTACCGACTTCCGTGTCCGTTCCGTTATCTGGCCGTTACCGAAACCTGGGAGTCGGCTGAGTGTCATCGCTGCCGTTGCAGGTCATGCCGGGACCAAAGTCCCGGATGTGAGTCCGGCCACATGCCGCGCCGGCGGGGTCAGTGCGGCGCGAACACCCGGATGCTGGTGCCCTCGAAGGCGACGAGGAATCCGTCGACGTCCGCCACCTGGCCGTTCACGTCGACCGTCCACGCGAAACCGCCGGCCGACGGGTCGACCGCGCTGATCCTGCTGTTGCTGGCGAGCACCAGGAGATCACCGCTCGACCCGACACAGGTGAGGTTGTCGAGGTTCGCGTCGGGATCGTCGAAGCCCGGCGCGGGCAACGAACCGAGGTGCTTGGCGTCGGCGAGGGAGTAGATCGACCGCGACCGGCTCTTCAACGCGAACGCCACCGCGGTACCGCACGGTCGGGTGTTGGCCTTGGACAGCTCGACGTCGGAGATCTGCCACAGCGCTCCCGGCTTGGCCGGATCGACGACGACGTAGGTGCCCTGCATCGCCTCCATCTGCGCGGTCCCGGTCTGGGTCAACACGGGCAGGGTGGACGGGCCGGGCAGCACCCGCATCCCCGCGACATGCGCGATGCGACGGGGATCGAGGACGCCGTCGGTCACGGCATAGATCTCGAACATGCGGTGGTCGGGGTCGGTGTACTCGACGGTGATGCCGGTCGGGAACGCGGTGATCGTGCAGTCGGTGCAGTGGAGACGGTCGGCGCCGGTGCGCGGATCGACGATGAACCGGCCCGCGTCGCTGGTGGTGATCTGCAGCAGCCCATCGGTGAGCACCTCGGCGCTCGCCGCGCGGGCGAAGGTGCGCGACCACAGTTCGTGGCCGTCCGGGGTGGCCATCGACACCCGGTAGCCGGAGGAGGAGATACGGACGAAGTCCGATCCGGCGCCGAGGACCGATGCGGTGTCGTCGAGGGCGGTCGGGCCGGACGGGGTGCCGTCGTCGTCGACGAGGTAAAAGCCTTGTGCGAGATCGCTGCTGGCATTGACCGCGCAGCCGACCACGCCGTCGTCGGTCATCCCGCAGCTCCCGGTGCCCGCGCGCAGCGGATGCTTCCACAGCAGATGTCCGTCGCTGCGATCGACCATCACATAGGCGCGACCGATACCCGACGGGTAGCTCAGCAGCCAGCGGTCGGTGCCGGTGGCGACCACCTTGATCTGGTCGCTGGAGGTGTAGTCGGGCAGGGTCTGGCTCGACGCCGTCCACGCGAGGGCGGGCTGGTCGGGGTAGGGCCGCAGTTGGCCGTAGGTGTAGCCGGTCGCCGGGCGATCGGGTGTGCCGATGGCCAGCACCGCCCCCACGCACACGACCATCACGGCGGCGAGTACGACCACGACGGTGCCGATACCGAACGGAAGTCGACGGCCCCGCTTGCTCCCCACACGCATGGCGACAGTCAATCACTCATGCCCTGCGTGGGGGAGGCTGACATGCAGATCAGGCGGTCACGGCCGCCAGGCCCGCGCGCAACACCTCGACCAGAGGCGTGGACGGCCGGCCGGTGAGAGTCGCGAGGTCGGTCGAGTCGGAGTCGAGCGCACCCCGGGCGACTCCGGCGTCCGAGTCGGCGAGGATCTCGGCCATCGGTGCCGGGATGCCGGCCTCGGTGAGTGCCGCCGCGTAGTCGGCCTCGGGAATATCGGTGTAGCGCAACGGTTTTCCGCTGACCTCGGCAAGGGTTGCGGCGATCTGTGCGTAGGTCGGGTGCTCGTCGCCGGCGAGCTCGTAGACCTCACCACCTGAGGCCTCGACGAGTGCGGCAGCCGCCGCAACGGCGTAATCGCGCCGCGACGCCGCGGCGATGGTCCCGTTGCCTGCGCTGCCGTACAGGACGCCGGTTTCGATGGCCTGCGGTGCCGCGGCCAGGTAGTTCTCCCAGTACCAGCCGTTGCGCAGCAGCACCGTGGGGATGCCGGACTCGGCGAGCACGCGCTCGGTGGCGACGTGTTCGGTCGCCAGAGCCAGCGGCGAGGTGTCGGCGCGCAGGATGCTGGTGTAGGCGATGAGGGAGACGCCGGCATCGGTCGCGGCCTCGATCACGTTGCGGTGCTGCGAGACTCGCCGCCCGACCTCGGAGCCCGAGACCAGCAGCACACGGTCGACGCCGGTCAGGGCGGCGCGCAATGCGGTCGGGTCGCCGTAGTCGGCGACCCGGACGTCGACACCTGCGGACCTCAGGGTGTTGGCCTTCTCCGGATTGCGGACGACGGCGACCACGTCGCCTGCCGCGACGCCCCGGTCGAGCAACGCCTCGACGGCGGCACTACCGAGTCCTCCGGTTGCTCCGGTGACGGCGTAGGTGGTCATGGTTCCTCCTGGGTAGGTGACGGGAAGTGCGAGCTTCTCACTCATGATGCACTTACTGTTCGTATGGTGCAATATGTGCGACATGCACATGTTTGACGATTAGCACCATCGTCCGGATGCGCCTAGAATGGCGCCATGACCCCCGCCGCCCCCGGCTCCGCAGCCTCCGACCCGGACGCCGTCGATCCGACTCTGGAGGCCGACGTCTTCGCCCGCGATTGCAGTTCGCGTGATGTGTTGCAGAATGTGACCAGTCGGTGGGGTGTGCTGGCGCTCGCGGCGCTGGCCGAGGGGGACCTGCGGTTCAGCGCGTTACGGCGCCGCGTCGACGGGGTCAGCGAGCGGATGCTCTCGCAGACGCTGCACAACCTCGAACGCGATGGCTTCGTCACACGTACTGTGCTGCAATCGATCCCACCGAAGGTCGAGTACTCGCTGACCGATCTGGGTACCGACGCCGCGACCCAATTGCGCGCTCTGATCCACCTCGTCCAAGGCAATCTCGCGGCGGTCGAGCGGGCACGCGAGGCCTACGACGAGACCCGTCAGAACAACTGACCGAGGTAGAACCGCGCGCCCTGGTCGTCGGTGCATCGCGCCACCGCGCCGTAGGCCTGACGGTTGGGCTCCTCGATCACGGCTCCGCCGGCGGAGCGCACCCGGTCGACGGCCTCGTCGATATCGGCCACGTTCCACATCGGTTCGGCCAGGGACCGATCCGCGCCCCCGGAGATCCCGATCTGCGGATGCACCCCGTCGACCTCCCAGCCGTCGTCGATACGACCGGGTGTGAACCGCCAATTCAACACGGCGCCATAGAAATCGCGGTACCGGGCCGAGTCCGGGGTGTGCACGGTGAGATACGACATCGCGCCGAGGGTGCGAGGGTGCTGTTCCCCGCGGGTCTCGCCGGGGTCGGGTACGTGGACCGAGAAGGCGACGCCCTGGTCGTCCACGGCGTCCATCACGAGGTATCCGTCGCGTGCGACGGTGCTGATCTCGCCGGCTCGACCGCCGGCGGCGAGGATGGCTGCGCGCGCCCGCTCGAAGTCCTCCACGGCGTACACGCAGTAGAGGGTCCCGGCCGTTCCGTAGCCGTCGTCGTCGAAGATCCCGAGACGATGGCCGATGTTGGTGACCTGTCGGGTGTCCGGATCGTACTCCCAGCCGAGAACCGCGCCGTAGAAGCGGGCGGCCCGCTCACGGTCGGGCGTCTGCAGCGACAGGTAGACGATGTCGCCGACCCGGACATGTTCGGCAGCCACTGCGGTCCGTGCTGGGCCGGTCAGCATCCACCGGTGTCCGAAGGGATCGATGATGGTCGCCGAGCGCGTGCCGTAGGCGTCGTAGGGTTCGCGGGTGACGGCGGCGCCACCGCGCTGTGCGTGGGCCAGGGCCTCGTCGGTGTCGGCGACGGGAAGCATGAGGCTCACCGAGACGTGCCCGGGTTGCGGGCCCCGCAGACCCAGGTCGGGGAATTCGTCTGCGAGGTAGAGCACACCGTCGCCGATCTCGAGTTCGGCGTGCCCGATTCGGTTGTCGTCCATGACAATCGGCTCACCCCGTAGACGCGCGCCCAGGTTGTCGCGGTACCAGTCGATCGCTTGCCGCGCTCCGCGGACCGTGAGATACGGCAGGGCGCCGGGGCGTTCGACGGGAGACGCGGCGGGTGCCGAGATGGCCGCTTCGCTCTCGGTAATGGCGGTGTCGGCGCCGGGAGCGAAGCGAGCGGGCCGGGAAGTATTGGACATGAGGATTCCCTTCGGGAGGGTGACGCCGCGTTCGAGTCGGTCACGGAGACGGGCGGCGAAGGCAGGATCGGGCGCAACCGGTGCGTCCCACCCGGGGGTGTCCGAGGCGCGCAACACGGCGAACGGGTCGCCGATGGATAAGTGTGGGGCCGAATCGAATTCGGCGTCGTCGTGGTTCATGCGCGTCCTCCTTTCCGGGTGGATCGGGCCGGTTGGCCGGGGTAGGCCGCGCGGAAGGCGCGCTTGGCCCGGGTCAACAGCGCCTCGGTGGCACCGACGGTGCGGCCCATGATCTCGGCGCATTCGGCGACCGGGAGGTCGTCGACGTAGCGCAGCGTGAGCACCGACCGGTGGATCGGCGTGAGCTGCGCCAGGGTGTGGTGGGCGATCATCCGGTCCAGATGGACCTCGGCGAGATCCTCGCCCGGCGGATCGGGCACGTCCGGCACGGGCTCGGGCGTCCGTTGCGCCCGTCGCCAGTGGTCGGCGAGCTTGTGCCGGGCGACCCCGATCAGCCAGGGCACCGTCGGGGTCAGGTCGGCGTCGCGACGAACCGAATCCATCGCGGCGAGAAAGGTCTCCGATGTGACGTCCTCGGCGACCCGTCGGTCCGAGCACCGTCGCACGACGAACCCGTACACCGCGGGTAGAGCCGTGTCGTAGACCTCGAGGAGGGCCTCGGGGCCGGTGTGTTCGCCACTCACACCCTCATCGTCGTCGCCCGGGGCGCAAACCCGACGCCCGTTGGGCAGAAAAAAATGTGTCGCCGGCCGTGCCCGTACGGCACGACCGGCGACACTCGCGCCCGCCGATCAGGCCGGCGGGAAGAACCCCAGACGAATCACCCTGCCGCCGAATTGGAATGCGGTGACGTAGGTCGGTCCGCCGCTCGCGCAGCAGAACGGGTCGTCGGCGCGCAGCCAGCGATACTTCACGGTGACGTGGTCACGCGTCCAGCCGGCGATGGAGGTGTAGGAGTACGGCTTCGGATCGACGGTGCCGAGGAAACGGCCGTTGTGGAAGAGCAGGACGCGCGACTGGTAGGTGGCGTCGCCGATCCCGTTGCCGGTGACCAGCATCCAATCCAGGTTGCAGCCGCGGGAGAGGGGATTGGTGCTAGCGCTGCGAGGCTCCCAACTCCCGCCGTTGACGTCTCGGCCGATCTTGGTGAGCGAGTCACGGGCGAGGGCCGAGTTGAGATCGAAACACAGCCCGTGCCCGCTGCCGGGCGGGGCGGCCGCGGCGTCACCGGCTCCGAGGGCGGTGGCCGAGAGTGAGCCGGCGAGCACGCCGGTCACCGCGAGGCACAGGACGAGGAGTCGCCGGAGTCCGGTCGGCGGTCGGGTGGACGGAGAGCGTCGAGCAGAGGTCATGATGTGGCCTTCCTGGTGGTGGTGTCAGGTCCCGACCTCGGGAGCGATGTCCCGTAGTGACCTGTTCGCGCGTTTCGCCGGTCTCGTTAGCCAGGCGTAGCTGTTGTCATTCGGGTGCGGTACCCCCGACGGCTCGTCGCCGCTCGGACTGAAGGGGCCACGGAGGCGGCGTCGTTCGCTCTCGGCGTAGCGCGGCGGCGCGCATCGCGGAACATGCTGATGTGCAGGGCGGTTGTACCGCGCAGACCCCCGTCGACGTGTGCATGACGTTGACTTCTGGTGGGCGTTAACTGCAGGTGCACACCGCACGACCTCTAGAGTGGAAGCAAGCTGGTCGTCGTGTACCCCGACACCATCGCAGTTGTCGCCTCGCATCGGTCGCCGCCCGCGGTTTCCGATCACCGGGACAACCACGACGGCCGGGGCGAAAGCGAAATGAGGGAGAACAATGTTCGAACGGTTCACCGACCGCGCTCGGCGGGTTGTCGTGCTCGCCCAAGAAGAGGCGCGGATGCTCAACCACAACTACATCGGCACCGAGCACATCCTGCTCGGCCTGATCCACGAGGGCGAAGGCGTCGCCGCCAAGGCCCTCGAATCGCTCGGCATCTCCCTGGAAGGTGTCCGCAGTCAGGTCGAGGAGATCATCGGTCAGGGCCAGCAGGCGCCGTCGGGGCACATTCCGTTCACCCCGCGCGCCAAGAAGGTCCTCGAGCTCTCGCTGCGTGAGGCGCTGCAGCTCGGCCACAACTACATCGGCACCGAGCACATCCTGCTCGGCCTCATCCGCGAGGGTGAGGGCGTCGCCGCACAGGTGCTCGTCAAGCTGGGCGCCGACCTCAACCGGGTGCGCCAGCAGGTCATCCAGCTGCTGTCGGGTTACCAGGGTAAGGAGCCGCAGGAGGCCGGCACGGGTGGCCGGTCCAGCGAGTCCGGTACCCCGTCGACGTCGCTGGTCCTCGACCAGTTCGGCAGAAACCTGACCGCCGCGGCCGCCGAGGGCAAACTCGACCCCGTCATCGGCCGCGAGAAAGAGATCGAGCGGGTCATGCAGGTGCTGTCCCGCCGCACCAAGAACAACCCTGTGCTGATCGGCGAGCCCGGCGTCGGCAAGACCGCCGTCGTCGAGGGCCTCGCGCAGGCGATCGTCAACGGCAAGGTGCCCGAGACGCTCAAGGACAAGCAGCTCTACACCCTCGATCTCGGATCGCTGGTGGCGGGCAGCCGCTACCGCGGTGACTTCGAGGAACGCCTCAAGAAGGTGCTCAAGGAGATCAACACCCGCGGCGACATCATCCTGTTCATCGACGAGCTGCACACGCTCGTCGGTGCCGGTGCCGCCGAGGGTGCGATCGACGCCGCCAGCATCCTCAAGCCGAAGCTGGCCCGCGGCGAGCTGCAGACCATCGGTGCCACCACCCTCGACGAGTACCGCAAGTACATCGAGAAGGACGCCGCACTCGAGCGCCGGTTCCAGCCGGTGCAGGTCGGCGAGCCGTCGGTGGAGCACACCATCGAGATCCTCAAGGGTCTGCGCGACCGCTACGAGAGCCACCACCGCGTGTCCATCACCGACGGTGCGCTCGTCGCCGCGGCCACTCTCGCCGACCGCTACATCAACGACCGGTTCCTGCCGGACAAGGCGATCGACCTCATCGACGAGGCCGGCGCGCGGATGCGGATTCGCCGGATGACCGCACCGCCGGACCTGCGCGAGTTCGACGAGCGCATCGCCGACGCCCGCAAGGAGAAGGAAAGCGCGATCGACGCGCAGGACTTCGAGAAGGCCGCCGGCCTGCGGGACAAGGAGAAGCAACTCGTCGCCGAGCGCGCCGAGCGTGAAAAGCAATGGCGCAGTGGTGATCTGGACGTCGTGGCCGAGGTCGACGACGAGCAGATCGCCGAGGTGCTGGGCAACTGGACCGGTATCCCGGTGTTCAAGCTCACCGAGGAGGAGACCACGCGTCTGCTCCGCATGGAGGACGAGCTGCACAAGCGGATCATCGGCCAGGAGGACGCGGTCAAGGCCGTCTCCAAGGCGATCCGTCGTACCCGCGCGGGTCTCAAGGACCCCAAGCGCCCGTCCGGCTCGTTCATCTTCGCCGGCCCGTCCGGTGTGGGTAAGACCGAGCTGTCCAAGGCGCTCGCGAACTTCCTGTTCGGCGAGGACGACGCCCTGATCCAGATCGACATGGGCGAATTCCACGACCGCTTCACCGCGTCGCGCCTGTTCGGTGCCCCTCCCGGCTACGTCGGCTACGAAGAGGGCGGCCAGCTCACCGAGAAGGTGCGCCGCAAGCCGTTCTCGGTGGTCCTGTTCGACGAGATCGAGAAGGCCCACTCGGAGATCTACAACACCCTGTTGCAGGTTCTCGAGGACGGTCGACTCACCGACGGCCAGGGTCGCACGGTCGACTTCAAGAACACGGTGCTGATCTTCACCTCGAACCTCGGTACCGCCGACATCTCGAAGGCCGTGGGTCTGGGCTTCAGCAAGGGTGACGACTCGAAGTCGAACTACGAGCGGATGAAGCTGAAGGTCAACGACGAGCTGAAGAAGCACTTCCGCCCGGAGTTCCTGAACCGTATCGACGACGTCATCGTCTTCCACCAGCTGACGAAGGACGAGATCATCCAGATGGTCGATCTGATGATCAACCGCGTCGAGACGCAGCTCAAGAACAAGGACATGGCGATCGAGCTCACCGATCGGGCCAAGTCGTTGCTGGCCAAGCGCGGCTTCGACCCGGTGCTCGGCGCCCGGCCGCTGCGCCGCACGATCCAGCGCGAGATCGAGGATCAGTTGAGCGAGAAGATCCTGTTCAACGAACTGACCCCGGGTCAGATCGTGCTGGTCGACGTCGACAACTGGGACGGCGAAGGTGAGGGCGAGGACGCCAAGTTCACCTTCACCGGCTCGGAGAAGCCGCGTGAGTTGCCCGACGCCCCGGTCGAGCTGAGCAAGGCAGGTGACGCCGGCAGCGAGAGCTGATCGGTCCGACCGCGAACACCCACGACGCCCGTCGACTCCTTCTCTGGAGCGGCGGGGGGGGGGGGGGGGGGGG
>NZ_MVPX01000670.1:0-250 GCF_002043085.1 Gordonia sp. i37
CCCGCTGCCGTCGAGGCAGCGTTGGCGAGGACGGTGTCGGCGGCCATACAGGTGACCTGCGCCCACGGGGTTCGCGCCGGTGTGCCGGTGCGGGGATCGATGATGTGGTGCACGATCGTTCGGCCACGCCGCCAGGTCCGCACGCGGGTGGACGAGGTGGCGAAGGCCTGATTGTCATGGACACACACCGTCTGTCGGGTGCGGCCGGTCCAGTCACGGACGCCGATCCGCCATCCGTCACGCGGAGGGG
>NZ_MVPX01000671.1:0-207 GCF_002043085.1 Gordonia sp. i37
CCTCGTTCCCGAGGGACGTGTGGTCCCAGATCTGGTCGAACAACCCTGCCGAGCGGCTGAACCGGGAGATCCGGCGCCGCACGGACTCGGTGGGGATCTTCCCGAACCGGGATGCCGTGGTGCGTCTGGTCGGGGCTGTGTTGGCCGAGCAGACCGATGAGTGGGCCGAAGGCCGCCGGTATCTCGGCCTGGAACTGCTCGCCCGGT
>NZ_MVPX01000672.1:0-570 GCF_002043085.1 Gordonia sp. i37
GACGACACCGCCGCGTGCCGACCGGTATCGGTGTCCGCCGGAGTCGAGATCGACGACATCGATTCAGGGAAACCCGATTCCGGCGACACCGGCGGTCCCGAGGCGTCGGCCGGTGCCGAGAACACGTGATCGAGAACCCGCTCGCGCAGTTCCGGTCGCGCCGCCAGTGCGTAGCCGGCAGCGAAATCGGCCATGGTGGTGTGGATTTCGTCGATACGGCCGTCGTAGATGGTGCGCTCCAACGGCGTCAGTCCGTTGTATTCGTCGACGAACCGGTCGGCCTCGGCGCCCTCGAGGGCATGGATGGCGAACAGTTCGACGTGATCGTCGAGCCACTCGGTGTCAGGCATGGCCGCGTCCTCGCAGACAATCGCGCAGCCGCCGCAGCCCGTCCCGGATGCGTGACTTGATGGTCGGCAGCGGGGTGTCGGTCTGGGCGGCCACCTCGGGATAGGTCAGGCCGTTGAAGTAGGACATCTCGATGCTGGAGCGCTGCAGTTCGGTGAGATCGTCGAGACAGGTACGCAATGTGCGGGTTTCCTCACGGTCGACGACCACCTCGAGTGGCAG
>NZ_MVPX01000673.1:0-240 GCF_002043085.1 Gordonia sp. i37
TCCTTGTTGTGATCGTCAGTCGATCTCGCAGCCCACGGGGTGATGTTGGTGGGTGCATCCGGCAGCGTACTCGGCCGGCGTTTGGTAGCCCAGCGCCGAGTGCCGGTGTCGGTGGTTGTGGTCGTCTTTGAAGTCGTCGATGACCACGCGGGCCTCGAGCAGGGTGGGCCAGCAGTTGCGGTTCAAACACTCGTCGCGCAACCGGTTGTTGAACGACTCGATGAACCCGTTGTTCCACGG
>NZ_MVPX01000674.1:0-1175 GCF_002043085.1 Gordonia sp. i37
GTGGGAACCCGGTCCCAGCAACCGCTGGAACCAACTAACCGAGCCTCCAGCAAACCCGGGGCGATTCAAGTACGGCATCTGGGCGAGGTTGTCGCCCATGCTGGCCGCGGCCGGCTACTGCGTCTATGGGCTCGACTACGGCACCACGATCCCGGGGCCCCTCCATCAGATGGGCGATGCCCGCTCGTCCGCCCGGGAGATCGGGGACTTCATCGACGGCGTGCGCCGTCACACCGGTGCCGATCAGGTCGATCTCGTCGGTTACTCCGAAGGCGGATTCGTGCCGTTCTACTACCTCAACGAGCTCGGCGGCGCATCCCGGGTACACACCTTCGTGGCGGTGGCGTCACCGATGCGTGGGATGAGTTTTCATGGGGCACTGGAACTTCTGTCGCGGACGCCGGCGACGCGTCAGCTGCTGCAGGCAGCTCTCCCCGCCGCCATCGACGGGCACCAAGGGCTCTGCATATATGCAGGAGATCAGCCGCCACGGGCTGACCCGACCGAACGTCACCTACGTCACCATCAGTTCGCGCGACGACAGTGTCGTGGCGCTGAACGAAACCCAGTTGCCGCCGGGGCCCAACGTGACGAACATCGTGATCCAGGATCTCGACCCTCGGACCTCGGCGTTCCACGGCGCCATCACCTACAACACCGTGGCGCTGGAGTCCGTGTTGCACGCTTTGTAGGCGCTGGAAACACGGCGGGTTACATGACGGCAGGGTCACAACACGACGGGTTACAGACGGCGGGGTACGACATGACGGGGTACAACACCCCTCGTGCCGTACCCCGTCGTGTCGTCACCCCGACTATCGGCCGCCGATGGGTATCGGTGCCGTGTCCGCGACATCGGCGCCGTGGGCCTGTGCCTGGGCGCGGATCTCGTCCTCCTGCGCCATCGATTCACGGATGGCGCGCTGGGCGTTTTCCGGCAACGACGGCAACAACTCCAACACCCGCTGACGATGCCGCCCGACCGCCTTGCGTTCGGGCATACCCGGATTCGGCTGCACCTGCGGGATGATCTCGGTGAAATCGTCCTTCGTACCACCACCGGAAATGCCGGCCGCCGCCATCGCCGCCTCCTGCGCAGCAACCGCGTCGTCCTTCTCCTCCGACATACCGATCGGACCGAACCGATCACCGGAGAGGAACTGCTTGACCACCGG
>NZ_MVPX01000675.1:0-210 GCF_002043085.1 Gordonia sp. i37
CATCCAGTCCGGCGCGCAGGACTGCTTCCAACGCGTCGTGGTTGCGTTGCACTTGATCGCGGTGATCGCGGGCTGCCGCGGCCGCCAACGCGTCGGGATCAGCATCTTCGCGACTGCCGGTGGGGGAATCGGGGTCGGCGGGGTTGTTCATCCCGGGCGCTGCCCACATCGCCAACACTGCTTCGAGGTGCGCGGTGAGAGTCGGGGTCA
>NZ_MVPX01000676.1:0-337 GCF_002043085.1 Gordonia sp. i37
GCGATCGTCGGACCGGTTTTGTCGGTACCCCTTCGTACACTTGTTCTCATCACGTCCGATCGTGGGAGGGGAGGTTTCGGGTGTCGACGACGTTGACGTTCACTGATCCGGATGCCGACGCTGCCGCGATCGCCGCAATGTCGCGCGATGAGCTCACCGAGACCGGTCCGGACCTGCTACGCGAGTCCCGCAAATACGAAGCCCGGACGGTGCTTGCTGCCGCCGCGTTGGCGGATCGGGTGTATCGGGAGCGTTTGGCGGGCCAGTCCGAGGTCGAGGTGTGGGGCTCGGTGATCGAGCACGCCGACAAACTCGCACGCGCCGAAGTGTCTCTGCA
>NZ_MVPX01000677.1:0-213 GCF_002043085.1 Gordonia sp. i37
CCCGCACCAGCATCGGCTCAGCGCGCCGCGCCGCAGCCGAATGCGTCTGCTGCAGCTCAGCCAGCCACGACCCATCCGGCAAGTCCTTCACATGTCGTGGTAACGGGCCTGTACCCGAGGTCTTCACCCGCCACAACAGATCAGTGTTGGTCGCTATAGCTTTGCGCCACAACGCATACGAGAACACTCCACGATCAGCCGTGACCAGCATCC
>NZ_MVPX01000678.1:0-1399 GCF_002043085.1 Gordonia sp. i37
GGGCGGATTCCAGCAGTTCGGAGACAATCGGGACCGTCGAGCCGCCACCGACGGCGACGATCGCCGCCACCCGACGCGGATCGATGGCTGCGGCGGCGAGCGCGTCGCGGACGAGGCTCACCGATTCCAGCACCGGCCCACGCACCAGCTCATCGACGTCCTCACGCACGAGACGGGCCTCGGTGCGATGCGGTCCGACCGAGATATCCACGGCGGTACCGGTATCCGTCGACAGGGTCTCCTTGGCGGTACGGCAACGCCTGCGTAGTTCGGTCAGGTCGGCGAGGATCGAGGGATCGTCGATCCGGGCGCCCAACGCCTGGCCCAGCCCGGTGGCCTCGAGGGTGTGATCGAGCAGCAGCCGGTCGATGTCACGCCCACTCACCAACGTCGAGGTCAGTGGTCGCGTCAACGGGGTCGGATCGGCGCCGGCGGCGAGCACCGTCACCGTGGTGGCGGACGCACCGAAGTCGTAGACGACAACGGGATCGCCGTCGGCGAAGGCGCCGGTGGCGTGTTCGACGGCGGTCACCGCGGTGACCGCTGCGCTCGTCCAGGCGCACCGGTCCGCGGTGAGCCCGGTGGCCGCCTGCACCGCGCGGGCGACGTCGGCGATCACCGCCGGCGACCACCCGTCCGGGACGGCGAACGTCACCTGGACGGCCCGAGGGTCTGCGCCGGTCGCCTCCAGTGTCTCGGTGAGCAGCCGATGGACGGCCTGCGCGTAAAGCGCCTCGGCGAACACCGGATCACCTGCGGCGTCGACGAGACCGACCGGATCGCCGATGCGAGGTAGGAAGTCGTCGCGTCCGGCGAGTTCGAGCGTCGGGCGGGTGACGGTGCCCGCCCAGCCGTCGGCGTGCGCACCGACGGCGATGGAGACGTCGGTGCCGATCTTGATGCCGATCGCCAACGCGGGAGCCGCCTCATGGTCGCCCACACCCCCGGCCGGCTCGGGTGTCGCGTCATGCCGGATGTCGACGGTCATCGTCTCTCCTCGTCTCCTCAACCGGCGTGGACGCGCCGGGTGACCCGCAGGTCACGCTGCTCATCATGTCGTGACTCCCGGGCGTGTCGTTAGCCGACGGAGCAAAGATGGGGGAATTTCCCCGTAACCCGCGCCCGGCTCACGGCCCGCAGGGGGAAATGCCCCCTCGGGGAACGTGACGGGGCACGGCGGCGAAGGGGGGATTTTTCCCCGATGTGCCGGCCCGACGGCCCCCATAGCGTGGTCATCATCCACCGCATGTCATTTGAGGAGACTTCCCATGAGCAGCAACAATGCCGTTCTCGACTTCATCCTGGGGCTGTTGCGCGACGACGAAGCCCTTGAGGGGTATTGCCGATCGCCGCAGACCGTGCTCGCCGCGGCCGGATTGAGCGGGGTCACCCCGGCCGA
>NZ_MVPX01000679.1:0-3341 GCF_002043085.1 Gordonia sp. i37
ATGGGTTGTCGGTGATCGCGACGCGGTCGCGGTTGATGAAGGCACTCTCGGGCCACGGCGCCATGGCGTTGGTCGGACTGGATGCCGACGCCGCGGACCACCTATGCAGTCGTTACCCGGATCTGACCATCGCGGTGCACGCCGCACCCGATCAGACGGTGCTGGCCGGTCCGCCCGAGCAGATCGACGCGGTGATCGCCGAGGTCGCCGCCCGTTATCTGCTCGCTCGGCGTGTCGAGGTCGACGTGGCGTCGCACCATCCGATCATCGACCCGGTGCTGCCGGAGCTGCGGGCAGCGCTGTCCGGCCTGACGCCGACCGAACCGACGATCCCGATGTTGTCGACAGCGGACCCGGACGGTGCGACGTCGCCGGTCGTCGACGCCGACTACTGGTGCGCCAACCTGCGCAACCCGGTCCGGTTCACCGAGCGGGTCGCGCAGGCCGGTGCCACGCACGCGACGTTCATCGAAATGAGCCCGCATCCGCTGTTGGCCCACGCCATCGATGCAACGCTGGCCGATCGGCATCACCACACCATCGGCAGCCTGGCCCGCGACACCGACGAGGTGGAGACCTTCTTCACGAATCTCGCTGCGACACAGACGCTGCGCGCACCCGCGGTGCCCGATACCGGGGCGTTCACGCGGCTCCCGAAATCCCCGTGGATGCACTCCCGGTACTGGGTGGAGGTACCCGCTGCCGAGCCACACCGCGCCGACTCACACCGCGCCGGCCCACCACCGCCGACCGAGACCGGTTCGCCGCGCAGCGGCGGCGCTCTCGACGAGTGGTACCACGAACTCGCCTGGATCGAGCGGGCCCTGCCCGTCGACGTGGCATCGCCTGCCGTCGGTGCCGATGCGAGAGACGACGGCGACGGCTGGGTTGTCGTCTCGGAAGAGCCGGATGCGCTGGCCGCGGCATTCGGGCCGGCGGCGCGCGCGGTGACCGTCGCCGACGCAACCGACGGCGCCGCGCTGACCGGCGCAACACACGTGGTGTTCGCCCCGACGGCCACCCGGACAGACTTCGGTGCGCTCCGCGCTCACGAGGTGTTCGGTGACGTGCGACGGGTCGCTGCTGCGCTCGCTTCGGCGCCCGGCCGTACACATCTGACGATCCTCACCCGCAACGCCCAGCCCGTGGCCGACGGCGAGCCCGCCGATCCGGCGCAGGCGGTGCTCTGGGGATTCGCCCGGACACTCGCCCTGGAGAACCCCGAGATCTTCGGACGGGTCCTCGACGTCGACGCCGCGCTGCCCGCCGCATTGGTGGCGCGTCATGTGCGTGCCGAACTCGACAGCTCCGACGGCGAGGATCAGGTCGTGCTGCGGGCGGGTCGACGGCTACTGCCACGACTGCGGGCCGCGGTGCCGCCGACCCCACTGACCGGATTACCCGGCTACACCACTGCGCTCGTCGTCGGAGCGACCGGAAACGTGGGGCCCGACCTCATCGTCGAGTTGTCGCGGATGGGCGCCGACACCATCGTCGCCCTCTCCCGCAGCGGCGCCGACCTGTCGGCCGAGGTGACCGCAGAGCTCGCTGCGAACTCGACCACGTTGGTGAACTTTTCCGCCGACGCCGCCGACCCAGAGCCGATGCGAGAGCTGTTCGCGCGCTTCGGAAACGATCTCCCACCCTTGGACGGAGTTTATGTCGCCGCGCTGGCCGGTGGCGCCGGTTCACTGATCGAGCTCGACGATGCCGAGGTCGACGCGATGTTCCGCCCGAAGGTCGACGCGATCTCGGTACTGCACGAACTGACGGTGACCACCCCGGTCCGCCGCTTCGTGTTGTTTTCCTCGATCACCGGATTGTTCGGCTCGCGCTGGCTCGGGCACTACACCGCCGCCAACTCCTTCGCCGACGCCTTCGCGTTCGCCCGCCGCGCCGTCGGGCTGCCGGCCACCGTCATCGACTGGGGATTGTGGAAATCCTGGGCCGATGCCCAGCCCGAGACCGCTTCCGCCGGACTCACCCCGATGCGCAACGAGACCGCGATCGCGACCCTGCCCACCCTGCTCGGGGCGGACGCGCCGATCCGGCCGATCGTGGTCGGCGCACAGTGGGCGCGGCTGGCCGAGGCCTACCGGATGCGCACCTCGTTCCACATCGTCGACGACCTGCTCGGCGAGGCCGACCACGACCTGTCGGGTGTGCCTCCGGCCCGGCCCGACACCGTTCTGGGTGAGGTCGACTCGATCGAGACAGGCACGGTCGAGACGAGCGCGGGAGATTCGGGCGCCGCTGCCGCCGAGGTCCCGTCACACACCTGGTTCGCCCGTATCGCCGGCGACGAACTGCCCTATCCCGGTTCGCATCTGGTGCACGGGGTGGAGGTCGTCCCGGCCTCGGTGCTGCTGCACACCGTGGCCACCGTGGTGGCGCAGGCCGGCGCGGCCGGTGCCAAGCACATCGCGTTCACCCAGCCGTTGGTCCTCGATCGTCCCCGCGTCGTGCGGGTGCGGCTCGACGAGACCGGTGCAATCACGATCGCCTCGGCCACCTCGGTGGGCGCCGGCCCGCACGAGTGGGTCGAGCATCTCAGCGCAGGTCTTCTCGACTCCGAGGCACCACCCATCGAAGCCGCCCGTACGGCGACCGGCTTTTCGTCTGAGCAGGCGGCGGAGCTCGAGCAGCACTGGGGTCTGTCCGGCCGACCCTACGGGTGGACGGCCCTCGAGAACCGTTCCGCGCCCGGCACTCTGGAGGCCGGCGTGTCCGCGGCGGGGACCGCGGCGCTTCTCGACGCCGCGGTACACCTCGCACGGTTGATCGACGCGTCGCACGACGGCCTGATGTTCCCGGCAGCGGTGGAGACGATGACCGTGTCACCCACCACGGCGGACGGCGAGGCGACCGTCGAGGTGCGGTATCGCGAGGCACGCCGCGGTGGCTTCGCCGCGGACGTGACCGCCGGGGCGGGCGCACCGTTCACCGTCGACCTCCGGGGCCTGTGTTTCGTTCCCGCCGCGCCGGCGGCGGGAACAGAGGTCGGCGGAGCGCCCGACGCGGCCGTCGACGCGCCTGACTGGGAGCTGTTGTCCGAGCAAGAAACCCGCTCCGAACTGGTGAGCCGGATGCGGGTGATCCTGGCACGGGAACTGGGTATGCCGACCGACGCCGTGCGCTCGGATCAGCCGTTCCCGGAGCTCGGTCTCGACTCGATGATGGCGATGACGGTGTTGCGCGATGCCCGTCACCTGGTCGGCCTCGACCTGTCGGCGACCATGCTCTGGAACCATCCCACCATCGACGCCCTGAGCGAGATGCTCACCGGTCTTCTCGCCCCCCGCCGTGAGGCGACGCCGGCCGCCGCGGCGGAGGCGGCCGGC